>JAFLBZ010000052.1 GCA_017303715.1 Rhodothermia bacterium
AAATCAAGATTAACCCGGATGCGGCACTTTTTGAACAAAAATATAAGCACCAAACCCCAGCTATGGCGCAAAATTTAATTGATAAACCCCTGACTATCAAAGAACTGCTGTTGTGGAGACCTCAAATAACCCCATGATTTAATCGTTCAGTACCGAATTTTGCACCCGAACTTAATTCCTTCTAAACTCAATAAAGACAAGCGCAAAAAGTCTATTGTATGTGCGTTTAAAAGTGATGATTTATCAATGAGCGGAGCGACTTTAGGGTAATCGGCATAACTTAACTCAACCCAAAGTTGATTATTCTCATCTTCTATAAATTGCTTCTCAATCGTCATTTTATTTGTATATCTTGTTCTTTGTTTTCCAAAACTTAAACAACCCAAAAAAGCTCTTGCTTTGTTGCAAAAAAAACGATCGCTTATTGTAAAAAAACATGATAAACGCACCTAAAAACAATAATCCCAAGCGATAACCCAAAAAACACCAAGCCGCTCTCAAAGCCAAAGCCTACGCCACAACCTGAATGAATGAAGGGCGTGCTGCTTCCCGATAAGAAAAACCTCTATAATCCTGATTCTGACGACAACGTCAAAAGAGTTCATAAAAGGAGCTATTTCTTTTAATAACAATAATTTAGATTGCATGACTCATGTTCAAAGACCCAAAAATGCTGCTCCTTGGGACTACATTCCAACTTCTTCGATGAGGTACAAAGGAAAGTTCATCGTGCAAAGTTGGTAGTAAATTATCGCGATAGTCTAATGAACCCGTAGCGCACGTTAAATGTGGATTCATTTCAGCGAACACTTAAACAATAGACAGCCACCAGCCAAGCAAATGGATTGTCGAAAAAACACCTTTCTTGCGTTTTTTTTTTGTGTTTTTGTTCGGTTTTTAAGGCGCAATCGTGCTATTTTAACGGCGATACTTCACTTTACAAATCTGAGCAAACATGATCCCCATTCTTTCTTCGGCTGCCATGCAAGCCGCAGACGTGGCAACCATCAACGAATTTGGCATTACCGGTTTTACCCTTATGGAATCTGCCGGACGAGCAATCGCGAGCCGAGTAATCGCGCAATTCCAACCCAAACAAGTTAACATACTTTGCGGAAAAGGCAACAATGGCGGCGACGGCTTGGTGATCGCCCGCAATCTTGTGGCGCATGGTATTCGGACACGGGTGATTTTTGTCGGGAAGTTGGAAGAAGCCAGCGCCGAAGTCCGCCAGAACCTTTTGCTCCTTGCCGAAATCCAACAAAAAGACTCCGAAGCCCCTTTGCATTTCTGGTATTATCCGGGCATAGAACTCTTGTTTGGCCTCCCAAAACCAGATCTCTGGGTAGATGCCCTGCTCGGAACCGGGCTGAACTCGGAGGTACGTGAGCCATACGCCGAGGTTATCAAGTGGCTCAACCAACAGCAAGAACCTATCGTCTCGGTAGATGTGCCCAGTGGCTTAGATGCTACGACAGGCACCTCGAAGGGCATTGCCATCCGAGCAACCAAAACATTCACCATAGCCGCGTATAAAACGGGAATTTGGCTGGGAGACGGGCGCACTTATGCCGGAAAGGTAGAAGTGGTAGAAATGGGCATCCCAAACCACATCTTGCGCGAACAAGTCAACAACGAAGATAGTGCTTGGCTACCAACTGACCAATGGGTGTACCGTTTATTGCCGACCCGATCCCACTTGGATCATAAATACCGTATTGGGTATCTGATGACCTTGGCGGGGTCTCCCGAAATGACCGGAGCGGCCACACTCTGTACTTGGGCTGCCGAGCGGGTAGGTGCTGGTGGCGTCATTTGTGCAACTTCGGCGGCTTCTCAAGCCATTTTGGCCCGGAAATTTACGACCGCAATGACCTTGGCGCTTCCCGAAGCACAAGATGGCGGCTTGGATGCAGCAGGTTTAGACGTGGTGCAAAGCCGCTTAGAAAAAGCACGTGCCATGCTTGTAGGGCCGGGATTAGGGCGGACAGCCTCCACTAAACAATTTGTGCGGTATTGGCTCACCCAATATCAAGACCCGATGGTGATTGATGCCGATGCCCTCATCGCATTGGCCGAGAACCCAAACCTAATTACGAAACATGCACAAGGGAAGTGGGTATTAACGCCTCATTGGGGGGAGTTTAAAACCCTCATCGGCAAGCCCGATCTGGACGAAGCCGAGAGGTTTACACTTGTTCGGAAGTATGCCAAAGAATGGAACTGTGTGATCTTGCTAAAAGGTTTCCCCGGATTGGTGGCCGCACCAGATGGCCGTGTTTCGATTAACCCCACGGGTAATCCAGCGGCAGCCTCCGCAGGAACTGGCGATGTGTTGGCGGGCTGCGTGGCAGGTTTGTTGGCACAGGGACTTACGCCTTTCGAGGCCGCTGTATGTGGCTATTTCTTAGCAGGTAAAGCCTCAGACAGATACATCAAACGTAATGCAATGGCGGGCATGATTGCTTCCGATCTCTTAGAAGAGCTGCCTCGTGTTTTGTATGAACTTCAAACACCAAGTACTTGAAAAAACAATTATTTTATTTGTGGACCATTTTCATCGTTCTGGGATGCTCGGTACCGAGTAATACCATACCAGATATGGCCATCTTTACTGCGGATAAATTCCTGCACTTTAGCATTTTCTTGGTTTGGGCGTATCTGCTCCTATCCTCGTTCTCACTTGCCCCGGTGTGGGTAATGGTGCTTGGTTTGGTTTTTGGGGTAGCCATAGAATTTTACCAAGAGGATATTCTGCCCTATCTCATTCCCTCTAAGCGGGCTTTTGAATGGGCGGATGCCGTAGCAGACGGCGTGGGGACGGTTGCAGGTGTGGCGGTTTGGTGGCTCGTTCGGGCTTATCAAAACAGGAACAGCACATGATCTTGCAGGCCCGCTTTATCGGTGTTTTGTGGTGTTGCTCCTTTGTTGCCGTATATGGCCAAATGGAAACACGCTTCGGGTATGCCACCAACCGATACCGCTGGCAAGCAGACTTAAACCTGAACCAAGCCATTCCCAAAGGAAATATTTTATTGCGCAATCGCTTCGCATCCGAAGCATTGGTTTTAGGAAATACCACCACTTGGCGCGACGAGAACCTGACGTATTTCCAACTTAACCGCACCATAAAGCCACACTTTGAAGCCCTGTTGATCAACCGGACGGCTTTTTTTAGCCAAAACAAAGTTTGGTCTCAGGAGGTTTTGGCAGGTGTGCAGTACCAAAAAAGTGCGGCACTTCGCCTTACGCCATTGGCTGGAGTTGCGTGGGATCGGAGGAAAGGTGTTTTGGATCTCCAAGGAAACCAAACGTTACGTTTAGACCACGGCCCAGCGCTTGGCTTTCGGTTCGGCGTAAGTCCGGTGTTAGATGAGGGATACAGCGTTGACGTTTTAGGAGAGGGGGATTATCAGCGGATACAGCCGCGACAAAACCACGGAATTTCCGTGAGGGCTGGTTTTAACCGCAACAAAGGGGTACAAAACATACAAGTCCGAGCCAAATTTGCAACCCTACGACGAGACACCTATCAAGAAGCCATTTTTGCGAATCCAACACCCGAAAAACGCGGCGAAGTAATTGAGGCCATTTTAAGCGATACCTTAGAAGCTGGATTGAACATCCAAACCCCACTTTCCAAAAACCTTTCCTTGGTTGGATCTGCCGATTTTGCAGCGAATAACCGAAGGATTCGCACCTTACAATTTCCCAACGATGCACTTTTACCAAACACCAACCTTAATCGTCAACGTCTAAACGGCGAGACCGGATTTTTGTACACACAGGGGAACACCCGACTACGGCTTGCAGCACAATGGGGCGCCGAGACCGAAGCCCGCAGATTGGCTGCAGGATTTAACCTTCCGGTTTCGTGGGGGGAACAGCTCCGAAAAACAGACTTTGAACGAGGAACGTTTGCCCTAAACAGTCAAGTCTTGTTCCCCGTCTCTAAAAGTCTGCAACTACAAGCAAATGCCGCCGCCAGTATTTTGCGGCACGACACCCCAGCCACCAATCCCGACGACCGCGACGAGGTCTTCCATAATGGTGAAATCCGGCTTATTTGGCAAGTTTCCCCATCGCTATCCGCACAATTTCAGCTATTAGGGACGTTTTATCATACCGTTTACCTAAAAGCCGAGCGCTCCATAGAGAATAACATCCAACGCTCCATCCGTTGGCGACCCTCCGTCCGTTGGCAACCGACCACCCATACCCGATTTCTGTTTACCCCTGAAGTACGTGCCACCTATACGGTAGATGATTTTGAACTGGCCGGACGCCTAAAAAACGACCAATCTGCCCGCGAATTGCGCTATGACACTACATTCGAGCACCGTTGGCCCGATGAAAGCCTCCTGACCCTCACCGCCGACTTTAGCGACCTCCGCTTAGGACGCCTCTTATGGGCAAATTTCGCAGAGATTCCCTTTGACACCGTTCGGACGTATAGCGGATGGGCGCGATACCGCGTCGGAACCACATGGACGGCAGAGGTTGGGCTTCGGCTTTTCCTACGGCAAGACTTTAACCGGAATACCACCTTGTTTTATAACCGTTGGGACGAAAATGGCAAACCCCTTTTGGGTACGGACGGAAAACCCATCCAAGGGGCGTTATCAGGCACAGGCTGGGAGGTGATACGGCAGTTGGGGCCTACTTCAGCCCTTGTTTACCCACTCGGAAAAGGCTCGTCCATACGCACTGAAGGCTGGCTGCAATTCCAAAACATCCGACAACGACTTCACCAAGCACTTCCAGACGAAGCAGATGCGCGGTACGCCGCTCGTCATGGCACAACACGCCTTTTCCCCCATATTTCTTTTGGTTTTTTGTGGCATTGGTAGCCAGAACGTGACCTTTCTTGAAATCATGGTACAAAATTTGTACTTTATTTACGCCCAGATACCACCACCGAATCCCGATCGTTATTCGATCATCGTTATTGTCCAATGTTTTCTTTTTTCGCATGAAAGTACGTTTTTTATGCCTGATGTTCTGGCTTGCGTGGTGTTTTGCAGTACCCGCTAATGCACAAGCAGACACGTTCCCCTTTTTCCGCCCTCTTCCAGATACCTTGCTAAAAGTTCCCCTCAACTTGGTGGTTCCACAAGACCCGACTGTTGTTAATGAAGGGGAACCGCTTCGACTCTTGTTAGAAGCCTCTGGTGGGCGTGAACCTTATGTGTTCGAAGCTGTAACGTCCCTACCTATAGGCAGTTCTCTTACCGATAACCTATTTAAATGGATACCGGGCTTCGAGATCGCAACCCCACAAAACCGTACCCGCTCGTTCGAGGTCTTCTTTTCGGTAAGGGATGCCAATGGGGTAGAGGTTAACAAAAAAACCGTTTTTACGATTCGGCAAGTAAACCGCGTACCAAAATTAGACCCAACCTCGCTATATGCAACCATACAACCCAATGTGCGCATCACCCACGAAGTTGTAGCAACCGACGAAGACAATGATGTTTTACGGTTCGAGCAATCCGGCCCGTTGCCTTCTGGAGCATCCCTGTCTCCTCGTGGGGTTTTTCAATGGGCAGCAACCCCAACACAATACGACCGCCTACCCACCAGTATTGCTTTTAAACTATCTGATGGGGAGGCCGAAATTACCCAAACCCTCACCTTGTCTAAATACGATGCTGGACTGCCACCGGCCATTACACAACTTTCCGGCAAACGTGAAGTCCGCGAGGCCGAGCAATTTGTCTTGCGGGCACAAGTCTATGATCCCGATGGCTTAGACGACCTTGCGCCAATGGGCGTGGAGGGCAACCCGCCGGAAGGCTACCAACTTATTCAGGAAGGGAATGTCTATATCTTTACCTGGACACCACCTTTCACCTTTATTTCCTCGGATGCACCAATCAAAAAACAAACCGTCAAATTTACTTTGTTTGTGGTAGATCGGAATGGGAAACGTGCAGATTTACCTGTGGAATTAGACGTATTAGACGCGCCAGATCATACCTCCTTATACAATCAATACCGAGATGTATTGGAGAACTCGGCGCGAGAAATAGATCGGATTCAAGATTTGCAACAAGTCCTTAGTCAGCGCGCAAACAAGGCGGAACGATCCAAAAACCGGCGCGCCGTCTTGACCGCCGTCATCAGCGCAGGAACAGCCATCATGGGGGCGGCGACCAAAGGGACACCACAAATTTGGGGTTCTGCTGTTGGTGGGGGGCTTACCGCGCTCTTGGCCAGTTTGGAACGAACCACCATTTTCCCCAATCCAACTCAGTTCACCACCGATAGCGACAAGTTAATTGAATCCTTGATTGACCTACGAGTACGTGCGGCTACCCATGCCGTCCGGTATAATGCCCGCGAAAAACGCACCCGAAACGAGTTCCAGACAGAATATGCGGATTTGGTGCGTGCCGTCCAAACCTGCCGAGACAAGGTGGATGCCATTGCCAAAAAGTACGACCGATTAGGCGGTGGAATTCCAGATGCACTATCCGATACCCATATCCGGCAATTGGTTCCGGGTTTTTCACCAGATTTATAACGTGTCTTTCGGGTGAATTAGGTAATTCGCCCTGACGTGCAGCGTGGTATTTGGCTTTGTTTTTACTTGCTTTACGTCCCCATTCAGACGAGCGACGTTGCCACATGCTCTCCGGCATCATGTTAACCCCATGCTTCAGCGTGGGGTTGTTTGCCACGGTTTCTACCTTCGGCTTTAGCCATAACTAAGCACAGCCCCATCGGGGTGGCATCTTCGTAGAAATTCGTTTCCAACGCACGGCATACACGCTAGATGATCGTTCAGGGCTAAAGCCCAATGCTATTCGGAGCCTACTACTCCGCCCTAAAGGACGGAGTTAATGCCTTGCTCCACTTTATGTCTCTGCCAAGCGATTGCTTTGGCCTTGCGTGCAACCCAGCCCTAAAGGACGGAGTGAATATCGCATTTGGCTTTGTTTTTACTTGCTTTACGTCCCCATTCAGACGAGCGACGTTGCCACATGCTCTCCGGTATCATGTTAACCCCATGCTTCAGCGTGGGGTTGTTTGCCACGGTTTCTACCTTCGGCTTTAGCCATAACTAAGCACAGCCTCATCGGGGTGGCATCTTGATAGAAAACCATGACAATCTAAAAGCCATGACTCCTTTGATAACAATGCTTTGCAAAATACAACTTATGAAAGTTATAGAGACCGATACCTTTAGAATACAAAAGCGCACCCAAACCGAGTGCGCTTTTCCTTTAATCCTTGAGATTGTTCGCTCAGAGTGCCGCTAAATCGTAAAGAGGGAAGCGGTTGCAAAAATCGTGTATTTCTGAGCGGACGGAATGCTGTATGCCCTCATTCGTTGGGTCGGAAAGCACCCGATCTATGAGGTTCACCAAATGCACAAAATCCTCTTCCGAAAGTCCTCGCGTGGTCATAGCTGGAGTACCAATCCGAATACCGGACGTAACAAATGGGCTTTGGGTATCATAGGGAACCATATTTTTGTTCACCGTAATCTCGGCCTTGCCCAAGACTTCTTCTGCTTGTTTTCCAGTAATATTTTTATTGCGTAAGTCAATTAACATCAAGTGGTTATCTGTTCCGCCAGACACCAAGTTATATCCTTTTTCGAGGAAGGCATTGGCCATTGCTTGGGCATTTCGGATCACCTGCTCGCTATACGTTTTGAATGTTGGTTCAAGTGCTTCTTTGAAGGCCACGGCTTTAGCGGCAATGATGTGCATCAACGGCCCACCTTGTGTACCGGGGAACACCGCCGAGTCCATCAACTCCGAAAGCATCTTCAGTCGTCCCGTTTTTGGAGCGGTTTTGCCCAACGTGTTTTCATGGTCTTGCCCGATGAGAATCATCCCACCACGCGGCCCACGCAATGTTTTGTGCGTGGTTGTGGTGACAACATGTGCATGAGGCAGCGGGTTTTTGAGCAGTCCAGCAGCAATTAGCCCCGCAGTATGCGCCATATCCATCCAGAGGAATGCGCCCACTTCATCCGCAATTTCACGGAAGGTGGCATAGTCAAAATCACGGGTATAGGCACTGGCTCCAATCGAGATCATCTTAGGGCGCACCGCAAGAGCTTTTTCGCGCACCTTGTTCATGTCTATGCGTCCGGCCAAAGGCCCCTCTTTTTCTACGCCATAAAAAACGGCATTATAGGTAATCCCCGAAAAGTTTGCGGGGCTTCCGTGTGTAAGGTGTCCGCCATGTGCCAAGTCTAAGCCGAGCAAGGTATCGCCGGGTTGGAGTAGCGAGAGGTACACTGCCGCATTTGCCGAGGCGCCAGAGTGCGGTTGCACGTTCACCCAGTCTGCGCCAAAGAGTTGTTTTGCCCGCTTACGGGCCAAGTCCTCCACCACATCCACATACTGACACCCGCCGTAGTACCGTTTTCCGGGTAATCCCTCGGCGTATTTATTGGTCAAAACCGATCCTGCCGCCTCAAGAACGGCTGGCGAAACAAAATTCTCGGAGGCAATGAGTTCCACCCCATTGTTTTGGCGATCTACTTCTTGGCCAATGGCCGCAAAGACTTCGGGGTCATGAAGGGGTAAGTATTGCATTTTTGCAAGGGTTTGAATGGAATATTTTTGACCAAGATAGTTTAATTACGGATGGGAAAATGGGTTGTTTTCGAGAAATTCAGGTCTTTCGAGTGGGATAAAATACCCGCCTATCCCCAAGAACCGCCAGTTATGACGTGCAAAAGCATCGGGAACTTCGAGGGTAAAAAAACTAAAGAGCACATAATTTTCGCGGAGTACCAAACTCTCCACCATCTGGCCAGCCAATACGCCCGCCAAGTCTTTAATTAGCCCACGCATGGAATTGTCCGGAAGTTGTGCCCGTTCATGAACATATTTTTCCACCATATCACGGGAAAACGTTCGGAACTCGGCTTCGGTTGGGTTGGAATATGCCAAATAACCGACAATGCCCAGTAGTAAGATTAGAAAGAGATACCTGAGTTTCATTACGCGTGTTCGTTAAGGTTTAGTTCCCCAAAACATCTTCTAAGGTAAACAAGCCGTTTTTGTCTTGTAACCACTCGGCAGCCCGAATGGCGCCTGCGGCAAAGACCGCCCTGCTCTTGGCCTGATGACGGAACAAGAGGTTTTCGTGTGGGCTATCAAATCCGGCATAATGTTCTCCGAAAACATGCCCAACCCGTGTGGATGTTACGTGCAATGCCGCCAAGTCTATAGCGCCATGTTGGGCTTCGGTGGCCAAGTGTGTCTTTCGCGATAAGCCGTCTAAGATGGTTTGAGCCAAATGGAGGGCTGTACCAGACGGACTATCCACTTTGCCGATGTGATGCCATTCGTGAACATAAGCGTCAAACTCGTTCAGGTGCTCAAGCGTGGGCAAGACGGCTTTTAATGCCTTGACCAATATCGCAACACCCATCGAAAAATTGGGCGCATACAACAAACCAATTTGTCCTTCCTCAACCCAATCCCGAACCTTGTCCATTTCGCCATACCAACCCGTTGTTCCGATCACCGCATTGAATCCCCATAGACAATAGCGGTGAATATGATCCATCACTACCGAAGGATGGGAAAAGTCAATGACCACATCGGCTTCGTTCATAACATCCATTTCATGCTCTACCAGCAAGGGCTTATCCACATCAAAGCGGGCTACAACTTCGTGAACTCCGCCTTCTGACAAAAGCGAAGCAATGGTCATACCCATTCTCCCAGATGCACCATTAAGGGCAATTTTCATGCAATTATTTGGGGTTTATTGTTCTTAAATGGTATTAGTTAGCTCATGGTTGGCGGATCAGACTCATAGTGAACCGCACCGATCCCTCGTTTAACCCGTTTTTTGGCGGTTTGTTTTGACGGCTTGTCTTCGTCCATTGTGCGGGTTTCGTCCAAAATCCGATCTGGGTCTAACGAAATGGCTTTGTGCAATTGGTTTCGTAGCTCTATCAAGGACAAATTTGTCATCAACTTGCCATTCTGTGCCGTAGAGATCTTACCGCGTTCCTCCGAAACTACAATAATAAACGCATCACTCTGTTCAGAAAGACCCATTGCAGACCGGTGACGCAAGCCCAAGTTGGGACTTAGTTCCCGACTCGCCGACACAGGCAAGATACACCGAACGGCCTCTACCCGCCCCGATTGAATGATCATCGCGCCATCATGCAAAGGACTATTTTTGTGAAAAACCGCAATCAACAAATCTGGAGTTACTTGCGCTTGTAGAATGGTTCCAGTCTCTATATAGGTATCCAAGGGCGTTGAGCGCCTAAAGACAATGAGTGCCCCCGTTTTTTTGTTTGCCATGTCTGCAACAGCCGTCAACACATCTTCCACAATTTTGCTTTGGTCGGGTGGTCGGAAAAACCGCTGAAATCCAGTCGTTTGTCCCAACATCAACAATAAACGACGTAACTCCGGCTGGAACAACACAATGATCGCCACTACAAAAACCTCGCTCAAGGTACGGAACAAAAACCGAAGCATGGTCATGTCTGCCGCCGTCACCAATACATCGAACAAGTACAGCACAATAAGACCAATAAACACCTGAATGGCGATCGTGCGTTGCATAACACGATACACCATATATATAAGTAAGGCCACGACCCCAATGTCGAGCAAGTCCACCAAAGTGACACGTAAAAAATATATCTCGAAAAGCGTCATGTATCTTCAAGCAATTAACACGAGTGTTGTGCTGAAAATAGGTATGTAAGGCTTCTAAAAAAAGGGCTTGACCAATTTCACGAAACCACCACCCCATTTGTACTTGATTTTAACCAAGTATCCCGTTACCTTAAAGTTTTTACTGCAATCACTCCCCTTTAACAACGCCCCAACATGTCCTTTATTTCCATAAATCCAGCCACCGAAACCATCCGTAAATCTTATCCAACGCATACGACTGCCGAGCTTGAGCAAAAATTACAACATGCTGCAAATGCGTTCCTCTCGCTCAAACAAACGTCCTTGGCAGAACGCGCCGCGTGGCTCAACCAAGCCGCAGTACTTTTAACTGAGCGGGCGGCATATCTGGGTCAGATTATGACGGAAGAAATGGGGAAGCCTTTAGCCGCTGCCATTGCCGAGGTGCATAAATGCGCCAGTGTTTGCCGATATTATGCCGAAAATGGGGGGAATTTCCTGAAACCCATCTCCATTGCCAGTGATGCCAGTCATTCGTATGTGGTCTATGATCCATTGGGCGTTGTGCTTGGTATCATGCCTTGGAACTTCCCGCTGTGGCAAGCCTTCCGCGCATGCGTCCCGACGATGATGGCCGGAAATGCGTTTTTGCTGAAACATGCCCCGAATACACCCGAATCGGCGTTTGAAATGGAAAAGCTCATGAGCGATGCAGGATTCCCGCAAGACAGTTTTCAAAATCTTTTTGTAGCGGTAGAAACCGTAGCGGGCATCATTGCTGATCCGCGTGTAGCGGCTGTTACCCTCACCGGAAGTGTGGGCGCTGGTCGTTCGGTGGCGCGTTTGGCCGGAGATGCGCTTAAAAAAACCGTTTTGGAATTGGGTGGGAGCGATCCCTTTATTGTTCTGGAAGATGCCGATTTAGACCTTGCCGCCGAGGTTGCCGTTTCGAGTCGTTACCTAAACAATGGCCAAACTTGTATTGCGGCCAAACGGTTTATTATGGTAGAACGTGTGGCAAATGCCTTTACCGAGAAGTTTCTGGCGCGTGTTCAGGCACTTAAGGTAGGCGATCCCATGCAACCAGATGTAGCCATTGGCCCTATGGCGCGTGCCGACCTCCGGCAGCAACTTCACGACCAGGTGGTGAAGTCGGTGGCGGCGGGTGCTACGGTTTTATGCGGCGGCGTAATGCCCGAAGGAGTGGGCTTTTATTACCCACCAACCGTTTTAGGAAATGTAAAACCGGGCATGGCGGCGTTCGACGAAGAGTTGTTTGGCCCTGTGGCCGCCCTTATTGTGGCAAAGGACGAGGCAGAAGCCCTTTATTTAGCCAATAGAAGCGATTATGGCTTGGGCTCCACCATTTTTACAAACAATGTGCCGCGTGCAGAGGCATTGGGGAGCCAGATTAATGCCGGATGTGTGTTCATCAACGGTATGGTAAAAAGCGACCCACGTTTGCCCTTTGGCGGTATCAAACATAGCGGTTATGGTCGGGAACTCTCGCAAATGGGGATTCACGAATTTGTTAATGCCAAAACCGTTTGGGTGCGATAACCAATGGACGAACAACCAAGCATTTCCTCTTTTAAGGCACGGGGCGGGTATTGGCTCATTGGGCAAGGTATCTTGTTTGTGCTTTATGCTGCCGCGCTCATCGCACCAGTCAAGTGGTTTACCTTACCATTGTTTGGTAATTTGGGGCACGTTACAGGCGCATTGTTAGCCATTTTGGGTATTTGGATGGGTATTTCGGCTTTTTGGACACTTGGTAGGAGCCTAACGCCTTTTCCCGCTCCGCTACAAAATGCCCAACTGGTAGCCTATGGCGTCTATCGCATTGTACGTCACCCCATTTATGGCGCACTTTTTCTGCTGGGGCTTGGCGTTGCTTTTTGGGTAAATAATCTTGGTGCAGCGGCTGTGGCTATACTTCTTTTGCTGTTCTTCCGGCTAAAATCTGGGCAAGAAGAGGTTTTTCTCGTGGGTAAATATCCAGACTATGTGGCTTACCAGAAAAAAACCCGCAAGCGGTTAATTCCATTTTTGTGGTAAGCTCTGCGTTTAAATGTCAGAATTCATCTGTGAACGGTGAGACCTATAAAGGGTTGACGAGGTTATACCATACGATCAAATGGGCCATTTGCCGTTCTCCTATCCTTGCCTAAAGCCTTTAAAGTCACGAAGCCTCTAAAAAAGCGTGAGTTTATTGCATAGGCGGAACTTGGTTGCATCAAATTCAATGTGTAGGCGTTCATGTACGACTATACGCGATTTGGAACCTTTTTGGACGCAATATGGGCTTTAGCACACAACAGCATAAGCAAAAATTAAGGAGTCAGAAGATGGCACGCACCTTCGACGTCCCTGTTTTTTACAAGAGCACCGTCATTTCCAAAGTGAAAGAGGTGCGCAAAGTTCTGGATCCTCGAAAACGTGACCTACGTCCGGCCATTCTGGACTATGGTCCCATTCGCTTTAAAATAGCCAGACATTTTGGATTCTGCTTTGGGGTGGAACAAGCGGTGGACATCGCCTACCGAGCCATAGATGAAAACGAGGGGAAGCGCATATTTTTACTGTCCGAGATGATCCATAACCAGCAAGTCAACGAGGATTTGCGGGTAAGGGGTGTGCATTTTTTACGCTCCACCAAAGGCGAACAGCTTATTCCATTTGAGTCTCTCACGCCCGAAGACATTGTCATCATACCTGCCTTTGGCGCATCACTTGAGGTGGAAAACCAGCTCCAGAAGGCTGGCGTGGATGTCCAGCAATACGATACCACCTGCCCCTTTGTAATGAAGGTTTGGAAACGAAGTACTCAAATCGGACAAAGTGGGTACACCACTATTGTACACGGCAAACGCTACCACGAAGAAACACGCGCCACCTTCTCCCGTGCCAAAGAAGCTGCACCAGTGGTGATTGTGCGTGACCTCGAAGAGGCGGAGCTATTGGCATCCGTGATCAAAGGCGAACGCGACGCACAATTCTTCCATGAAACTTTTGCAGACCGCTATACCGAGGGCTTTAATCCTGAAAAAGACTTGCAAAAAATTGGCGTGGTCAACCAGACCACCATGCTCGCCACTGAGACCCAAGCCATTGCGGAACTACTCCGTAGCGCTGTTGCCGCAAAATTCGGCGAGGACAATCTACGGGAGCATTTTGCAGATACCAGCGATACGCTCTGCTATGCCACAAACGAAAACCAAAGCGCAACACGGGCACTCATAAATGAAGGTGGGGATCTTGCTATTGTCGTAGGTGGGTACAATTCCTCCAATACAAGCCATTTGGTTGAACTCTGTGAAGAAGCCATGCCCACTTATTTCATATCAAGTGCAGAGGAAATTTCTTCTCCAGAAGAGATTCATCATTTTGTCTATACAACGGCTAAACGCATCAAAACCCGCAATTGGTTTCCAGTTCGGCAACCTTTAGACATTGTTCTTACCGCAGGCGCTTCTTGCCCAGATTCCTTGCTGGAGGATGTTTTACGAAAAATTGTGGACTGGTTTCCAGATGCCCGATCCGACCATGAGGTTCTCGAAGCTTTTCAGAGCAATTTGGTCTCCATGAACTGACCGTTTCCGGTATGTTTTTCCGATAAAACCATGTATCCAACCCTCCTTGTTCTCCATTCGTATGGGCGTTGGCTGGTTCTGATTGCCCTTCTGGTGGTCTTGCTGAGGGTGTATTTTTGCTGGAAACGGGGAAGTTTGATAGGTCAAATGGATGCCTATGTTCGCGTAATTGCTTTAGTTGTTGCGGGTGTGCAAATCACAACTGGGCTTGCGCTCTACTTCATTAGTCCAGTAGTGGCCTATTTCTACACACGTTTTCCGGAAACCATCCACCTACGCGAAGTTCGCTTTTTTGGAATGGAACATAGTTCCATGATGCTTACCGGCCTTTTGGTTTTCTTATGGGTTTTGATTAGGTTTTATCGCCCCCAGACCGATAACCTCCGTTACAAAAAAGCCACGCGATGGCTCACACTTGCTCTTTTTATAATCCTCACCTCTATTCCTTGGTCTTTCTGGCCGCTTGTCAGCCGCCCACTCTTCCGGTAGTTTTTAAGACTCCTTTTCCTCTTTATTGGGTATTACCCCCCTTAAAACCTCCAATTATGTAAACCCAAACGCTCCTTCACCATCCAGAATGGCACGACTAACCTTAGAAAAACCCGCCGAAGCATGGTACGACCCGGTGTTGTGAAGTAGTAGGGTGAATTAAGCGATATCCCACCCCTAACGCACGTTAAGAAAAAACCTTAGTCCACCTTAAATAACTGAATGGTATAATCTAATAGGCTATGATCGCCATATTCGCCGTGCCCCGGAACAACAACCTTAATTTTAGGATATGCTTTTTTAATTTTTTCGACTGTACTTGACCAATCTTTGACGTTTGCATCTCCTAAATAGCCTTTACTTGCATCTAATTCTTTTAATAAACAGCCACCAAATAACACCCCTTCACTTGGAAAAAAACCTACAACATTGTCTATTGTATGCCCTTCTCCGAAGAATTTAACAATTGTTTTTTCTTTTCCAACCTTTAGAATAATCGAGTCATTAAAACTGTTTTTTGGAACAGTATAATTGTTCGTTTCTGCAAGTTCAATCGTTTTGGTATAAGCATAAGAGGGGATGTTTTTTTCATCAAAAGCCTTAAGTCCACCTAAGCTATCGTCGTGAAAATGGGTTGGAACGATGGCATTTATCCTCGCGCCTAATGCTTCTTGAATCCATGTTATCAACTCTTTTGACGCCAAATCGTTGATGGGTGTATCAAAAACAATGGCCTCATCTTGGCTTGTTACGACAAGTCCGTTGCAAGGAACATTCCCAAAGTCGTTCGTTTGCTTAAACGAAGTGTGCTGAAAAGTATTGGCCGTAAGTTGTGTGACGATTAGGTTTGCAGATTGGTAAACCTGTTTTGGTTTAAAGATTTCTCTTTTTTGAGGAGAACAATTTAAGCCACTCAAAGAAATGAGTATCATTAGCACGGTGTTGATTATGGATTTCATGCTTATTTTGGATTTTGGTTGTAAAAACAACAAAGTTGCACCAATCTTTATTTAATTGGATACTGACTGGTTAACTACGGAGTATTGTTTATTCGATTTTAACAAACAACGTTCGTACTATCATAGCACCAAAAAAACAAATCATACCCTCAAAAAATGCGTGCATAAGTTATTTTAGAGTAATTATGGGCAATATAATGATGCTATTTCCAATCAATTTAAAGATCTTTTATGGATTATATTCACTTCGTAGCGAACGGAAGAAGTGCCTAAAGCAGGCTCGAATATGATCAGGTTTTTCAAATCTTCATGTTGTGTTATTGTTCCTTGTGGTTGGTTGGGTATGCCACAAACGTGTATCCCAATGAAGGACGATTGGCGCATGTTCCGTCCTGAAAATCTTTGTTTGACAAAACAATGCCGAATAAAAATTGGAATAATATTAATTTATAAAAATAAAATTCTAATAAAATACAAAAAGACCAATTTATGTTCTTTCGCAAAAAAACAACGAAGTTTGGTTTCTCACAAATAAAATCACATGTGGAAGC
The DNA here is from genome assembly GCA_017303715.1 of Rhodothermia bacterium. GTDB lineage: Bacteria > Bacteroidota > Rhodothermia > Rhodothermales > UBA2364 > UBA2364. The sequence goes on from JAFLBZ010000052.1 coordinate 16,230, forward strand.
GGTTTCCATCCCGTAGTTTCTATGCCTTAAAAAAGTAAACCAACGGTAAAGGGCAAACGATGAAGGCAAATCCATACTATGTGTATAAATTTGGTGGGACTTCGGTCTCGGATACAGAGCGAATCCGTGAAGTGGTTCGATTGGTGATACAAGCCCCGCACGAGGGACGTAAAGTAGTCGTGGCTTCGGCCTTAGGCAAACTAAAGGGCGATCCGAACCCCAAGGTCACCGACCAATTGCTCATGTGTATTGCATTGGCACAAGACCGAGACACGGGCTATAATACCGTTCTGGAGCAATTACAAAGCCGCCACGAGACCTTGCTCAAGGAATTGGTGACGGATCTTGCAGACCAAAACGCCATTCGTACACATTTAGGCACACTTTGGCATTATTTAGGGGAACTATTAGACGGGGTTTATCTCCTCCGCGAATGTTCCGACCGTACTTGGGCAGCCATTGTAGCGATGGGAGAACGTCTTTCCGTACCGATCATCGCAGGGGCATTTAGGGCGGCTGGGCATAAGGCGGTTTCGATAGAAGCAACGCAACTTATTCGCACGGGGCCGCAATTCTTAGAAGCGGAGGTGGATTTCCGGCTTTCGGGCGAGCTTATTCGTAAAAACCTCTGGCCATTGGGCGATGAAATTATTCCCATTGTCACCGGATTCCTTGGCGCAACGGAAGATGGGGTACTCACAACCTTGGGGCGTTCCGGCTCGGATTACTCCGCCACCATTTTGGCCTATGCCTTAGATGCACAAGAAGTGGTAATTTGGTCGGATGTAGATGGCGTACTGACTGCAGATCCGCGCATTGTGCCAGACGCTTTCCCCTTGGAAAACCTGACATATCAGGAAGCGAGCGAATTGGCCTATTTTGGGGCAAATGTTTTGCATCCACGCACCATGTTGCCGCTTATTGAGAAAAGCATCCCGCTTCGCTCTAAGAACACCATGAACCCAGAACATCCGGGTACGCTCATCTCCACCGAGACCCAAGACACGCCCAGTAAGGTTAAAGGCGTAACGTCTATTCGGAATATGGCCTTGTTAATGGTAGAAGGCTCTGGATTGGCAGGCGTTCCGGGCATTACAGCACGTGGCTTTGTTTCGTTGGCGGAAGCAGGTATTAGCGTGGTAATGGTTTCGCAGGCATCTTCCGAGCAAAGTGTGTGCTTTGCTGTGCGGCAGGCCGATGCAAAGGCAGCACATCAACGGCTATTGGATGCCTTCCAGCGCGAATTAGACAGGGGCGAAGTGGCCGAAGTAAGCCGCCGAGATGCTTGTGCAGTGGTGGCTATTGTAGGGGATAACATGCGGAACTCCCCCGGTATTGCCGGAAAAATGATGCAGGCTTTGGGCAAATGTGGCATTAATATCTTGTCTATTGCACAAGGAGCCTCCGAGCGGAATATATCGGTGGCCGTAATGGATACGGATGCCGTACCGGCGGTACAAGTCTTGCACGAAACCTTTGCCATGAACCGTCGTCGGGTTCACCTCTTCCAAATTGGAACGGGTGTCGTCGGTAAAACCATGCTCGAACTCCTTAAAAAACAAGATGATTATTTGCGAAGGATGCTCCGGTTGAATTTCCGAATTGTGGGCGTTGCAAACTCTCGACAAATGTTTTTTGACCCCAAAGGCGTAGATTTCGACATGGTGGACGAGCGTTTGGACATGGGGGATCCTTCGGATTTGGACAAGATCATTTCGTATTTCAAAGAAAACCGCCTAGAACATGCGGTCGTTATAGACATTACGGCGAGTGAAAAGGTGGCACGGATGTATCCCAAGTTTTTGGCTGCTGGCATTGCCGTCGTTACCCCAAATAAACGTGCGAACACCTTAGAACAAGCGTTCTATGATGAGATTTTTCACGTTTATAGCCAAAACCCAGTGCCTTATTTTTATGAAACAACCGTGGGCGCAGGATTGCCGATTATTTCCACCTTGCGCGACTTGGTAGAAACAGGCGACAAGATCAACCGCATCGAAGGCGTCCTGTCTGGTACATTGGCCTATATCTTTAATCGTATGTCGGAAGGGGTGACGTTCTCTAAAGCCCTCTTTGAAGCCCGCGATCTTGGTTTTACGGAACCAGACCCCCGCGACGATCTTATGGGTGAGGACGTGGCGCGGAAGATCGTGATTTTGGCGCGGGAAGCGGGTTTCCGGCTAAACCTCGAAGACGTAGCCCAAGAGTCGCTTGTTCCTAAAGCGTACCGAGACCTCTCCGTGCCGGACTTTATGGAAAAAGTACCAGAATTAGATGCTGGTTGGCAAGCCCGTATGGCGGAGTGGCAGGCACAAGGCTTGCGACCACAATATGTGGGGGTGATCAATGGCGATGGCTCCTGCTCCGTGGGCATTCAGGCGGTGGATGTGGACTCTCCGCTGCATTACCTACGCGGAACGGATAATATTGTATCGTTCAATACGCAACGATATTTCAATACGCCAATGGTGGTGCGTGGTCCCGGTGCTGGCCCTGAACTTACGTCTTCCATTATTCTCGCCGATACCATTAAAACCGCCGAAACGTTCCGGTAATGGTTTGGCCGTCATACTTTTGATTTGTAGCCCCTGCATCTCGGCGGTGTGGGGGCTTTTTTGTGATTATGGCTTAACCGGAACACCCCATGTCATCAACCCGCCTAAATGTGCTGTGTAGGCGACCAATCCGGCAGCCAAAAGGGTCACCACCAATACAACAATACGCATAGGTGTTTTTTGGGCAAAAGCCCCTTTCTCGTAGCGACCTGCAAACCAAGCAAGCGTCATAAGCAAAACCAAGACCAAACTTATCAGTACCACATAGTCGGCGGCGGCGGCGTGGGCGTCCAAGATTTGTTCCACCATTGGCTCACCTTCCACACCATCGGCAAGCGTTTCGCCCGTCTTTTTGGCAAAAACCGAGGCTGCAAAAGCCAATGCGCTTAGGTAGAACGTGCTTTGTTGCCACATCTCGCGTTTGGTAAAGAGCCACATAGCCGAGGTTGGCACGCTCAATAAGAGCAAAACCAACGGAAAATGCACCGCGAGCGGGTGTAAATAAGGGATGGTGTATTGAGAAAGTAAATCCATAACGGTTACAGAAAATTTATTCAGAAGTCCTAATATAAGGAGAATTTTGGTGGCGGGTTTAGGAGGTTTAGCCGTATAGGGAAGGTATATTTTGCAGAATGGGCAGTTGAGAGCTTTTCTCAGCGCAGAAAATTGCGGTTCTTTGACGCCAAGTTTATGCCTTAATGCTGACTCTTTTGTGCTTCCCCACAAACATCATAAGATTTTGCCGCGCAAGAGTTGCCGTCAACCCTAACAACAACCTGATTAACCCGTAACTTATATTTTTTAGACCAATCTTTCAGTCTGCCCGTTACCATTTTTAGCCAATTCCCGTCTGCATGAGGTTCACAGGAGGTCTTCCTGATTTCTTTTACCCAACTTGTACGCATATGAATGCCAAAACCTTGTTTTTACTACTTTTATGCCTTTGTATTGCTCCGGCGGCATCTGCACAAAAAGTCAACAATGGCCGTAGCTTAATAACCGCCATGAAATCCGCCGGTAAGCACCGGAAACCCGCCCTTACATTCGAACAAAAAACCATCTTCCATCGTCCAAATGGAAAAGCCGATACAGTTACTTGGTACGAGGCCGCTGTTCCGGGTAAACTGCGTATAGATTTTGCTCCCATAAAAGACGGAAATGGCGTTTTCTATTTCCGCAACAAACGCATGATGTTCAGAAACCACAAATTGGTGAACACAGCCTCGGATCAAAATATCCTGCAAACCCTCCTGATGGATATTTTCCAAGACAAAGCGGAACGCACACTTTTTGTCTTAGACAGTCTAAAATTCGATCTGAATGTGTTTCGGGAAGATGTTTGGAATGACCGAAAAATCTATGTGGTTGGTGCTTCAAAAGACGATTTGAAGGCCGCGCAATTCTGGGTGGATAAAGAGCGCAAAACGCTTGTTCGGGTGATTGAACCTAAAGGCAACCTCTTGCTGGACGTACATGTGACGGGATACCGCAAGATGGGCAAGGTCTGGCAAGAGGAGTCTATGTTGATTTATCTGAATGGCAAATTGGCACAAGAAGAGTATTACCGGAATATTCGTGCGCACAAAACACTACCAGCGGCCTTGTTTGATCCCCAAAAATGGACGATTGACCAGCCCTATTGGAGGTAATTATGCAATTCCCGTAAAGGCGTAAAGCCCCCTTTACGTCTCTACGTTTTTTTCGTGAGTTGCTGTAGATCGCCTATCATAAAGGTGTGTTTGCCCTTCTCGGCAATTTTAGTAAGGGTTTCGAGGAGTTGGAAAAACCTGATGTTATCGTCGTCCTTCATCAGTTCCGATGCGTTCTTGAGGGCGCGTGCCGTTGCTACGGCTGTTCTGGCATTTTCGAGATCGGACTTTGCTCGAATTTTGGCTTCTAAGTGCCTCGCAAACAAGTCTTGAATGGACTTTGGAAAGGTGAGGTCTCGGAGTTGTGCTTGTACAATAGAGACCCCTAATCGTGCTGCTTCTGCATCCATTTCGTCGTTTTTGAAGTCGAGTAACGTATTCCGTTTTTCGTTCAACGACTCACTGTCCATTTCAGAAATTCGGTTTCTTAGATAAATTTGTGCGATGTTGTGAATCTGTTGTTCGGCCTCAAGGATGAGGGCATACACAGGCTGATCAAGTGTAAAACGGCTAAGAAACTTTTCCCCGTCGGTAATCTGATAAAGAATGTTGAAGGAAAATCGCAGGGCGATATTGTCTTTGGTGAGAACTTCCTGATTGACAATGGTCAGTAATTTTGGCGCTTCGGGAAGGGTAAACAATTCTGTTCGATTCTTCCAATCCCATACCTCATAATACCCCGGCACCCAAACTTGTGCTAAAGCATTGTCCCGAAAGAAATAGCCAATGGTATTAGGCTTTACTTGATAGATTTTTTTGAATGACATCATGGTATTGCTTGGATTGTGCGCCCCGCTACTTGGCTGTATAAGCGGTTCCATAAGTATAAAAGTAGCGGACACCGGAGTAGAGGGAAGGCAGGTTAAGCATTGATGCGGTATCCCCTATCTTGCAGGCTATACTCCGGCTTGGGCTTTTGCCCTGTCCTTTACTTTTTTGAGCAGCTTAATCGGCTGTAGAGCGATTGCAACCACGCATGGTGGGAGTTGAACCCATTGGGACGAAGCACCGCAATGCCCTGTTTGTTTTTGCTTGTCCCGTTATAAACAGGTGACGGTTTACGAATTAATGAACTTCCTCCTGCTTTGGCCGCTTCAGAATGGCATATACAATACCGAGATAGCCTGTGAGCAGTAGCAAGGGCGAGAGGTATAAACTGATGAAGCCAAAAGCATCGTTCTCCATGCGCATAAGCCCATAACCAAGAACCAAAAGCCCTACACATCCGAAAAGGATGACATAGTTTTGCCGATCAAAGGGCATTTGTACGGGGCCTTTTCGGTTAAGGACGGTGTTAATCCGTCGTTCTGCACGGCGATTTGGCTCTTCGGTAGAAGGCTGGCTTACGATTGCAGGATTGGCTGGCTTTGGGGCGCTTTTCTGACGGTTTTGCTTGGCCATAAGGGTTTTGGGAAGCTAATGTTTGGGGGATCGTGACATTCGGTTTAATACCCAACAAACTAACATACATGCAGTTTTGCCAATTTGTCAAATCACAAAGCAAGAATCTTTCGATTCTCTTTATTTTTTGTTATTCATTCGGGAAAGAATCTTTGTAATTTGACCTTGTTTTGAAAGTGGTGGTTTTACTGCAGCCACCTAGCATATTTCATCCGAAACACCCCGCATTAAATAGACTATGCCCCCGATTGTCCGACACTTATTAACTGGAATTCTGGTCATCTTATTGGACTGGTTGCTGTTCCGCCGCCTTACCATTATGGGAGCCTATCCTGACGTGATCCTGATTTATCTCATTTTTATCGCCTTGCAATATGGTCGCACGGTTGGGATGTTTGCTGGATTTGTACTGGGATTTATTACTGATGCCATTTATCAAACATGGGGCGTTTCTATGTTCATCAAAACCTTAGTGGGGTTTTTAATGGGCTTTTTTCCTGCGGAAAGTCGCGATCGCCCTATGATGATGCCCCAACAAGTCTTCTCGGCAGCGCTCATTATCTCTTTGTTCCATAACGGTTTAATGGTCATTTTTCTGGTGCTGATGACCCAAGTACGAAGCGGCTACCACATCGGAACCTTATGGCTCGGTTCTGCACTTTATACGGCAGTAGTCGGTACCCTTATTTCATTGTTTTTGTATCGCACCCGTTAAGTTATAGGTCTCACCCAATCAAGGCGGGCCTCACATGCTTGGCTGTGGTACGGCCCGTTTTTTCATGAAAGTTACACGAGTTTTTTGAGAAGCACTTCGTGAGTTTGAAACAAGAAAAGGGCTTAGTCTTTGGGCCAAAAAGGGTTTGGGGCTTGGGAGAAGCGGGGATTAAAAGCACTGCACTCCACAAAAACACTAAAATCAACAAAAAGCACCCTCCAAAATGGCATCTCTGCTCACTTTCGTCAAGCGGATGATATATACCGATTTTATTTTTGCTGCTCATTGAGTTTTTGCATCAACGCCTCAATTAATTTGTCTTTCTCGTGGAGTGCTTGATCTTTCTCGTGGAGTGCTTGATCTTTCTCGTGGAGTGCTTTTCTTTGTTCCTCCAATTGCCTTTGATATGTACGCTCTTTCTCTTTAAACATCGCATTCACCGTTCGCCACGCCTCTTGCTCTATTTCTATTTGTCGCCGCTCCAGCGGGTCAGTCCCCACGTAGTGCAAAATTTCGGTGA
>JAFLBZ010000053.1 GCA_017303715.1 Rhodothermia bacterium
GCTTCATGCTCGACCTTTACCAAGCCAGTCAAAAAGCCACCGCCTTGGTAGCGGACAGGGAAACATGGGAGCGGGAGTTTAAACAGATCTGTCAGTTGGCCGACGCTGAAGAACCGCCGCCCACGAAGGGAAAAAGGGGAAAGCCCCAAAACTCCAAAGGTAGAAACCTGCTCAACCGCTTGACCGCCCACCAAGATGGCTGGCTAAGTTTTTACGAAGAAACAATATTTCACCCAGAACATCTACACAATTCAAACAATGGGCATTAACAAGCACACCGCATAGCAGGCTATTCCTTCTTCTCGTCCGGGGAAGCTCATTTTTTCATTGGTTGTGGCCTTTACCGAGACTTGCCCCAGCCCAATAGATAAATCCTCGGCGATGCAAGCCCGCATATCGTCAATTCGTGGGCGGAGTTTAGGACGCTCCATCACCACCGTAGCATCCACATTAGCCACTTTATAACCCGCCTTTTGGATCATTACGACAACCGCCTTCAACAGATCTCGGCTATTGGCTCCTTTCCATGCAGGATCTGTATCGGGAAAATGCGTCCCGATATCGCCAAGTGCCACCGCCCCCAACAAAGCATCGGTTATGGCATGTAACAAGGCATCTGCATCCGAGTGGCCAAGCAAACCCTTCTCAAAAGGAATTTCCACCCCCCCCAAGATTAAAGGACGGCCTTCCACCAATCGGTGAACGTCGTATCCAAATCCTATACGCATTTTTTTATTCTATTGATAAGTTTTAAATCATTTTTTGCCAGACTGGCCAGAACGCCTCGGCAAACGCCCAATCTTCGGCAGTGGTAATTTTGAGGTTCCACGAGCTACCCATTTCTAAGGCAACCATAAAGCCAGCCATTTGAACCAATGCCACGTCATCGGTTGCCTCCCAATCTTGTTCTTGTGCCATTCGGTGGGCTGTTCTAAACATATTCGTTAGGAAGCCCTGTGGTGTTTGCATCCGAAAAAGTTCTTCTCGCGAAACCGTTTCTTCGAATCCAATTTCGCCCACTCTACGGAGGGTATCCGCAACTGGAATAGCCAAGGCAGCTGCACCAGTTCTTTCAATGCGCTTGACCAGCCGCGCCACCTCCTTTGCTTGAATAAACGGGCGAACGGCATCGTGTACAAGTACCACCTTTGCATCTTGATGGATCGAATTTAACCCATTCCAAACACTTTCTTGCCGCGTACTACCGCCACAAATCACTTTTTTTACTTTTTTCAGGCCATATACTTCCCGCCAAGTTTCTGCCATCGCCTCTTCTCCTTTCGGGCAGACCAACACCACTTCGGTCACGGCCTCACACGCCTCGAAAACAAGTATCGTTTGCACCAAAAGCGGTACACCGCCCAGTAACCGGAATTGTTTTTTTAAACCACCTAATCGGGTTCCACTCCCGCCAGCCGGAATAATGACAGATGTTTGGGGAAACATAACTTTTAACACCGTTTTATCAGACAATCAGCATTGCATCGCCATACGAAAACAAGCGATAGGACTCTTTAACAGCCGTTTTATAACAATGCAGCATAAAATCTACATCGCCCGCCAATGCCGAAACAAGCATCAAAAGTGTGGATTCAGGCATATGAAAATTGGTCATAAGGCGTTGTGTAATCGCAAAATCATACGGTGGGTAAATAAACTTATCCGTCCAACCCATGCCCGATTTGAGCGCACCCGCTGGTGTCACATTGGATTCTACCGCACGCACTGCCGTCGTTCCAATGACGGTAATTCGTCGTTCGGGATTTTGTACGGCCTCATTAATCACCTCCGCCGTTTCTGGCCGGATAATGAACATCTCGGCATCCATACGGTGCTGCTCCACCTCCTCCACCTCGACCGATCGGAAGGTTCCAATCCCGACATGCAGTGTCAAAGGAGCGGTAATAACGCCTTTTTCCTTTAGTTTTTGTATGATTTCCGGCGTGAAGTGGAGTCCGGCAGTGGGGGCTGCTACCGCCCCCCGTTCAGAGGCAAAAATGGTTTGATAATCCGTTTTATCACTTTCCTCGTCGGGACGTTTTAGATAAGGCGGAATGGGTATGTGTCCAATTTGGTCAATCAGGTCGTTTAGCGCAACCGCATCGCCCTCAAACAAAAAGCGGATCGTTCGGCTACGATCGGAAGGTTTATCAATGACTTCGGCGGTAAGCCCAGCCTCAAACCGCAACAACCCGCCGATCTGCACTTTTTTTGCCGGAGCCGCCATCACATCCCACAAATGGGTCGCCGGATTAATGGGGCGCAGGAGGAAGATTTCAATTTTTGCGCCGCGCTCGTTCTCTCCCAAAAGCCTTGCGGGAAAGACCTTGGTATTGTTCACCACCATCACATCGCCTTTAGAAAAATAGGTAGGCAAATCAAAGACATGGCGATGCTCAATTCGGCGTTCTTTTGCATGTACAACCATCAGTCGCGCATGGTCTCTTGGCGTGACGGGGTGTCGGGCAATTAATTCTTTGGGGTAATTGTACGTAAATTGGGATAATTTCATAAATGGGGTAAATCAAAACCAACCAAATAAAAACAGTACCTTTTGGGGTTAACTCTTGCGAATAAGACCCGAAGAATATAACTTCAAGCAGAACCCAAAACGGATGGTGGTTTTTGAATTTTGACTTGTTTACCCCACACGAAATCTATGAGGGAATTGTCATGAGCCGTTTCTTAACGCTAATGTTGTTTTTTACCACGTTTTTTCTTGGTTGTGATCATGGATTTGTGCCCCCAGAGCGCGGAAAAATAAATGGAACCATACACTTCAAAGGCAAATGGCCAGCAAACGAGGAGGTTCGGGCGCTTTACTTTGGAGCCGCACCTTTTGTGCCCTGCTCGGTGGATGACATTGTGGCGCGATTTAGTGAAGTAGCCCTTAGCAACGACCTCAAGCCGATAGGATTTGGCTCCACACAAACCTCATTTAACCTTATTGATGTTAATCCCTCCATATATGTTTATTCTGGGGTTTATATGCAGTATGGCCCCACCATCTTGGAAATAAAACCAGTCGGGGTTTTTTCAGAAAATAACGGTGCTTTTATTGTCTCTTCCGGCCAAACATCAGACATTAGCCTCACCGTAAACTTCGATCAACTTCCCAGTTTCCCACCCGCAACTTGTGGCAATTAGCGCAAAAACCATGAAACGATATTTTCTCCTTTGGACAATTCTTTGGATCCTGTCTGGAAGCCATACCCTGCTTGCACAATCGGCCATTTTTTCTGGAGTGGTCAGAACTGAAGACGGAAAACCTTTCCCCGGCGCAACCATTCGCCTTGTTGGAACGGGTTATGGTGCAGTTAGTGATGTGAATGGCGGATTCGTCATAAAGGCTATTTCCCCAAATGTCTATCAGGTTATGGTGACTTCGGTAGGCTACCTCACCCAAAAAGAAACCATCTCCCTAAAAACAGGTGAGACCCAAACACGGATCTTTGTTTTACGCGAAGAAGCCCTCCAAACCGACGAAGTGGTCGTTACCGCCGCACGTCGTGAACAACTCAATTCTGAAGCGCCCGTGAGCATTGCCGTACTCGGTGCAAAGGAAATTGAAGTCCGAAATATTGTACAGTTGGACGATGCACTGCGTTATACGCCCGGTGTTCAATTATCGGACAACCAAGTAAATGTTCGTGGCTCAACTGGATTCTCGTATGGTGTTGGCAGCAGAATCCAATTTTTGGTGGATGGTGTTCCGATGTTGAACGCCGATACAGGTGGGATTGCCTTCAATATTGTACCTACTGCCCAAATCAAACAAGTTGAAGTAATTAAAGGTCCCGGATCTGCCCTCTATGGCGGAGGAGCCTTAGGTGGCGTGATCAATGTAATTACAAAGGACTTCCCCGACAAGCCAGAAACCGCCGTCCGGAGCTATCTCGGTGTTCATCCTCCAGTTCGATACGCTGAATGGAAACAAAATTGGGCCGGTGGGCAACGAAACCGATATTTTTGGGGCGCAAATATCAGCCGTTCGGAACAAGTAACCCCTAAAATAGGGTATTGGGTGAACGTGAACTACGCACAAACGGAGGGATATTTGCAAAACTCCGATGGTTACGAAGGCTATTTGGCCACCAAAATAGGGTATCAACTCAATTCCCGCACCCGTTTAGAAACCTTGCTCACCAGTAGTTTAACCCATAAAAATGGTTTTGTGTATTGGTCAAGTGGTCGTGATGCACTCCAGGTTGCCAAAACAAGCCTTTTAAACGGAAGTTCAGACAACGAAATCCGACGGCTTGCAGTCTTGCCTGTCCTTACCTACATCATTAATCCATCCGCGTTTATCTCGCTAAAAAGTCGCTTTTTTGGCGGAACTTCCATCCCGCTTGCCAAAAACAAATTGGTCGAGCGCGAAGGTTGGACAACTGGCGCACGATATGGAAGTGAAGCACAAATGAATGTGGACCTGAAAGCCAAAAGGTATTTGATTTTTGGTGCTGGATTTGACCAAAATGCCACCAACTCCAAACGTTTTTTTGGCGGGGATGACACCAATTTTGCGCAACCAGAAGTCGCTTTCTTTGGGCAATATGAGCAAAACCTCTTCCAAAAGATTAATTTGGTTGCTGGTTTCAGGTTCGACCGATACGAAATTTCTGGCACCGATGTAGTCCAAAAGTTCAGCCCTAAACTCAACTTTTCTTATTCCCTCAATCAAGCACTAAACCTCCGTGCAGCTTGGGGTTATGGCTTCAGGGTTCCGGGCATTACAGAACGCTACGTCAACAATAGCGAATTTTTACCCGTCATCCCAAATCCACAATTACGCCCAGAAATATCGAATGGCTTTGAAGTTGGAATGAAAGGCTTTTTTGCACTTCCGTTCGAGAATTGGGGAGGACAATACGATCTTGCCGGTTTTAGCAACCAATATACCGACTTGGTGGAGCCTAAATTCCAGAATAGCGCCCGTGCTTTTCAATTTGTAAACCTTACTAAAGGCCAAATCAATGGCGTAGATGCCTCTGTAAGTACGGGCAGAAAAGATGGACGCTTCTTAATGAACGTGGCGTATCTGTTGTTAAATGGTGAAGACCAGTCCGATCCTAATAATCTTTTGCCCCTAAATTATCGGTCTAAACACCTGCTCCAACTTTCGGCCACCGTTTCCCCACTTAAACGACTCGAATTGGGATTGGACTTCAGGTATGCCTCCAAATTTGAGCGAGTGGATTCTGACTTTGGCAATTTTATACCGGATGCCACCATCCATTTACCCACAAAAGTCTTAGATGCACGTATTCGGTATGACTTTGGGCGCCTCCAAGTTTCCCTTCTGGCCAAAAATGCCGGAGAATATTATTATATGGAACGCCCAGCAATCTTGGCACCAACCCGTAATTTTCTGTTACAAATGCAAGGAAATTTGTAAAATACTGCGCGTTATATATTTTAATTTGTTGTTCTAATACGATTTAGCTGGTTCAAAGTTGCCAGACTTCTTTCGGCAAACACTTCAATTCATCGGACTTCGATAGGCTTCGCTTCGAAGCAATAATTCGAGGTAGGAATATGCACAGCCCCAATGGAGCTACTCGTACATTTGGATTTAATTAAGACACCGCTCCACCGAGGCTTTACTGTGCGTCAGGGCGGAGATGTGAACATCCAAATCGGCGGGCTTTAACCCTGAACGATCTAGACAAAAACGGGCTTCAAACAGGGTTGACTTTGACTACGCTCCGTCACCGGTAGAATTGCTTTGCACGAGGAAGATGAGCAGAGCAAGACTAAGCCGCCAAACGATCATGGAAACGAGCATATACCTTAGTCCCAACAAGAGCAGCTAAAATAACCACCCCCATCACTCCAAAACCATGTCCCAATAACACAAATACAGGCCCCGGACAAGCACCCGTCAAAGCCCAGCCCATACCAAAAAGAATACCACCCAGCAAATAGCGCAAATTGTATTTCCCATGTGGCGTTTTTCGCTCAAAGTAAATGGGCGCTCCGGTCAAGTCTTTAGCTTTGAATCTTCGAATTAGGTAAGAAAATAAGGCTCCACATCCAACAGCTGTCCCAATAATCCCATACATGTGGAAGGACTGAAAATGGAACATCTCTTGAATCCGAAACCAAGAAACCGCTTCACTTTTGGTCATAACGATGCCAAAGAAAATACCGACCATGAGGTAATACAAAACTCGAAAAATTTGGGTTCTCATGTGCATTTCAGTTCATAAAGAGAATTGGTAAAACAAACCACGAAACCAATAATCCACCAATAAAAAACCCAATAACGGCTACCAAGGACGGTAACTGCAAGTTCGACAACCCAGCAATCGCATGTCCTGAGGTACAACCATCCGCATATCGGGTTCCGAATCCAATTAAAAACCCTCCCACACCAAACACCAACAATCCTTTAGCCGAAAGCAAGAAATCCGTGTTTATGAAGAAAGCCGGACTTAACGCTTTTCCCACAGAAACACCCCAGCCTTGTATCAATTGGGTTGCTGCCATTGAAAGATGGAGTTGATCGGGAGCCAAATACGTTGAGGCCACCCACCCACCCAATACAGCACCACACAGAATCGTTAGATTCCACCATCCAAGACGTTGCCAATCGTATTTCAAATATTGGTCTTTGCCGGGTAAAATGGCTGCACACATGTGTCGAAAGTTGCGCGAAACGCCAAATGGTTTCCCCTCGAACAGCGCCAAAAGTGGAATCATTAAGGAGATTAAAAAGCCTGAGACGTACCAAGGCCAAGGCTGCGAGATCCAATGTATTACAGTTTCCATCTACTTCTGATTTGTATTACATCCCAAAATATCCACATAATACGAGTCCCTTTATGCTATTTTGTTATATCTAAAAAGACAAAACAGGATAAAAAAAAGTGTCGCCTCTTTAAAAGAAGCGACACCTATATTCGACATCTATCGGCGTTTAACCAATTAACTCGGTAGAACGCATCACTTCCGTTTCGGATTTTGGGCTAACGGCCAAATCACGATATTTACGAACACCTGTTCCGGCAGGGACCAAATGACCTACGATTACGTTCTCCTTAAGACCACGTAAGCCGTCGGTCTTGGCCTGAACAGCAGCAAGTGTCAATACCTTCGTCGTTTCTTGGAACGAAGCTGCGGAGATGAACGAATCCGTGGTCAAGGATGCCTGTGTAATCCCCAACAATGTCGGGGAAGCAACTGCTTGACGTGCTTCACGAACGGCAGGCGGTTGTTTATCGAGACGCTTCACCTCTGAAGTATGCTCACGCAAACGCTTACGGTCAATAATTTCGCCCACCTTCAGCAAGGTATCCCCCGGTTCTTCGACCACAAATTTATCGAACAAGTGGTTGTTCACTTCCTCAAGCTCAAAGCGATCCACCAAGTCTTCGTCTAAGAAATCTGTATCACCCGGATCACCAATGGTCACCTTCTGCATCATCTGACGAACAATCACCTCGATGTGTTTGTCACTGATCGTCACCCCTTGCAGGCGGTACACCTCTTGAATTTCATTCACCAAGTAAGACTGTACGGCAAACGAACCCTTGATGCGCAAAATGTCTTGTGGCGACACTTGGCCATCGGACAAGGGGTCTCCGGCATGGACATAGTCGTTTTCAAAGACCAAAAGATGCTTGGACAATGGAACCAAGTAGGTGCGGGACGTAGAGCCATCTCGGCTTGTAACAATAACTTCTTGTGCCCCACGCTTGCGTTGGCCGAAGGTCACTTCGCCGTCAATCTCGGACACAACGGCTGCATCCGTTGGTTGGCGTGCTTCCACAAGTTCGGTAACCCGAGGAAGACCACCCGTGATGTCGCCCGTTCGTGCTGTTTGACGGAAAATCTTGCCCAGAACCTGTCCAGATTGTACAAACTCACCCTCCCGAACCTGAATCCGCGCCCGAACAGGCATGGAGTATTCACGGATCTTGCCATCCTCTGCTGTTACAATAACGGCTGGTGTCAAATTCCGCTCACGTCCTTCTGTAACGATAAGGTCACTATTTCCGGTCTGCTCGTCCGACTCTACCTTGTAAGTTGCACCTTCAATCAAATCTTGATAAGCAACAACCCCATTGGTTTCCGAGATAATGAGGCTGTTAAAGGCATCCCACTGTGCCAAAATTTGGCCTTTTTCAACCATTTGACCATCATCCACCAGTAACTCGGAGCCGTAGGGAATCAAACTGGACATTAATTGACGTCCATTATCATCCATGATTCGGATTTCCCCAGACCGCCCAAGAACCACAATTTTCGGCCCGTTACCATCATCATATTCCACACTCCGCATATTCTCGAACTCGACTCGTCCTTCAAAACGTGCAGAAAGGGCACTTTCAGCAGCAATCCGGCGAGCCGCACCACCAATGTGGAACGTTCGGAGCGTAAGCTGAGTCCCTGGCTCACCGACCGACTGCGCCGCAACAACCCCAACAGCTTCCCCAGATTCCGCTAAACGACCCGACGAAAGGTTACGACCATAACAAAGGGCGCAAACACCTCGCCGAGATTCGCACGTAAGTACGGAACGAATTTCAACCGTTTCTATAGACGTATTCCCGATAATCGAAGCGGCGTGTTCATTAATGATTTCATTGGCCCGAACCAGAATCTCGCCCGTATGCGGATCCTCGACATCGTGTACAGAAACGCGGCCTACAATACGGTCTTCGAGCTTTTCAATGATGTCTTCGTTATCCTTGATCGCCGAAATCGGAATACCGCGTAATGTACCGCAATCGTGTTGCATGATGGTTACATCTTGCGCCACGTCCACCAAACGACGGGTAAGATAGCCCGCATCTGCCGTTTTTAGAGCTGTATCAGCAAGACCTTTCCGCGCACCGTGTGTAGAGATAAAGTATTCCAAAACCGAAAGTCCTTCTTTAAAGTTGGATACAATCGGGTTTTCAATAATTTCACCAGCACTTCCCGAAAGGCTTTTTTGAGGTTTGGCCATAAGCCCCCGCATACCACCCAACTGACGGATTTGCTCTTGCGAACCCCGCGCACCAGAGTGGGCCATCATATAAATGGCATTAAAACCATGTCGGTCTTTTTCCAACGTCTCGTACAACACCTCGGAGACCTTATTGTTCGTCCGCGTCCAGATGTCAATGACCTTGTTATACCGTTCATTATCGGTAATGAAACCCATCTCGTACTGCCCCCGCACTTCAGCAACTTCCGCATGCGCTTTGTCAATCAGTTCATGCTTAAGGTTAGGAATGACAATATCAGAGATCGAGAACGAGAGGCCACCACGCATAGCACGATGGAATCCCATATTCTTGACGTTATCCAAGAAATTGGCTGTGCCTTTGAACCCAGTAGAAGCAAAAACACGCCCAATGATATTCCGGAGGTTTTTCTTGGTCAGGACTTCGTTCACAAATCCTAATTCTTTGGGGACGATCTGATTAAAGAGCGAACGCCCAACGGTAGTCTCTACGAATTTACCCGGACCAAGCCGCAAGGAAATCTTGGTGTGTAACTTAACCACGCCATGATCAAACGCCTGAACCACCTCCTTAATATCCGAGAACGTCATGCCCTCACCCACTTCACCCGGCAGCAATTTCGTCATGTAATACATTCCCAAAACCATGTCTTGGCTTGGAACCGCAATAGGACCACCATGTGCAGGGCTAAGGATGTTATGCGCAGAAAGCATGAGCGTCATGGCCTCAAGACACGCATCGTGCGAAAGCGGCACGTGTACGGCCATCTGGTCGCCATCAAAATCCGCATTAAATGCCGTACAAACCAAGGGATGGAGGCGGATTGCCTTCCCTTCAATCAAGGTTGGTTGAAACGCCTGAATCCCTAAACGGTGCAGCGTCGGCGCACGGTTCAAGAGCACGGGATGTCCATCAATCACTTTTTCCAAGATATCCCATACATCTGGCGTCCGACGATCTACCACCTTTTTCGCACTCTTCACCGTTTTAACAATGCCGCGCTCGATGAGACGACGGATGACAAAGGGCTTAAACAATTCCACCGCCATCTCTTTGGGCAAGCCACACTCGTGTAATTGAAGTTCTGGTCCCACCACAATAACCGAACGGCCAGAATAATCCACACGCTTACCAAGAAGGTTTTGGCGGAACCGTCCGCTTTTCCCCTTGAGCATGTCCGAAAGAGACTTTAGAGCACGGTTAGAGTCACTACGAACAGCATTTGCTTTACGCGAATTGTCGAAGAGGGAGTCAACCGCTTCTTGCAACATCCGCTTTTCATTCCGCAGAATCACCTCCGGCGCCTTGATCTCGATCAATCGTTTGAGACGGTTGTTCCGAATGATCACCCGACGATAGAGGTCGTTCAAGTCCGATGTGGCAAAACGACCACCTTCTAACGGAACCAACGGGCGCAATTCAGGCGGAATAACCGGAATGGCCCGCATGACCATCCACTCCGGACGGTTTTCGCGTTTTTTATTGGCTTCACGAAAGTATTGAGCCACTTTTAACCGTTTTAAGGCTTCTTGCTTCCGCTGTTGGCTGGTTTCTTCTCGCGCCTCAACCTTCAGTTCATGAACCATCTTGTCCAAATCTAATAATCTGAGCAAGTGTTCGACCGCATCCCCCCCAATTTTGGCGATGAACTTCCGTGGGTCGGTGTCTTCTAAAAGATGGTTATCTTCCGGAACCTTATATTGCAGATCGAAATACTCATCTTCCGAAAGCAATTGGTTGTTATCAATACCAAATTCGCGGGCAGAGCCAGCTTGGATGACAATGTAGTTCTCGTAATAGATTACCTTGTCCAAATCCTTGGTTTTGATCCCCAAAAGATTGCCAATCTTATTCGGCAAGCTACGAAAGTACCAGATGTGAACCACTGGTACACTGAGTTGGATATGTCCCATCCGCTCACGACGAACGGCTTTTTGGGTCACCTCCACCCCGCATCGGTCACAAATAATGCCTTTGTACCGAATGCGTTTATATTTACCGCAATGGCACTCCCAGTCCTTGATAGGACCAAAAATCTTTTCGCAGAACAAACCATCTTTCTCTGGTTTGAAAGAGCGATAATTAATCGTTTCTGGCTTTAAGACCTCGCCGTAGCTACGTTCCAAAATACTTTCTGGCGACGAAAGGCTAACCGTGATGGTGTTAAAGCTCTTTTTGAGTTTTTGTTGCTTGGTATAAGCCATGGTCGGAGTCCCGATTTAGCGTCCAGCGTTTAGTGAAAACAACCGGAGACATGTTGCTCACGCCTCCTGTTGAAGAACTCAGTCAATATCAATTTCCAACCCTAATCCCTGCAACTCTCTAACAAGTACGTTGAAGGATTCTGGTACATTGGGTTCAGGCATATTGTCCCCCTTGACAATGGCCTCATAGACCTTAGAGCGCCCCTGAACATCGTCCGATTTTACGGTGAGCATCTCCTGAAGCACATTGGCGGCTCCATAAGCATACAAGGCCCAGACTTCCATCTCTCCAAAACGCTGCCCTCCAAACTGGGCTTTACCGCCCAAGGGCTGTTGCGTAATCAAGCTGTAAGGACCAATACTCCGTGCATGGATTTTATCTTCTACCAAGTGCGATAACTTAAGCATATAGATTACCCCGACCGTTGTCATTTGGTCAAATGGCTCTCCAGTTAGTCCGTCGTAAAGTTGTACGCGGCTATCATTGGGCAAATTGGCCAAATCCAACTCTTGTTGTACATCTTCTAATTTCGCACCATCAAAAATGGGTGTTGCATATTTGATGCCCATTTTTTGTCCTGCCCAACCCAACATGGTCTCCAAAATCTGACCCAAGTTCATCCGGCTTGGTACACCCAGCGGGTTGAGTACAATGTCCACAGGCGTTCCATCTTCGAGGAATGGCATGTCTTCCAACGGCAAGATTTTAGAAACAATCCCTTTATTCCCGTGGCGACCCGCCATCTTATCCCCTACTTGTAACTTCCGCTTTTTGGCAACATAAACCTTTGCCAACTGCACAATGCCCGGTGGCAACTCGTCTCCCATCTGGATCCGATGCTTTTCCCGTTTGGCATCGCCTGTAATGTCATTAAACTTAACTTGGTAGTTCCAGATTAATTGCCTTACCTGTTGATTGGTTTTGGGATCATCTGTAAAACCACGTTGGGTATTAAAATGCAAAGGATCCTCGTGCATCAAGGGCGAAAGTGTAATGCGCCCGCCTTTTGGGATGATGACCTCGCCCGTTTTGCGTTCAATGCCGCCAGAGTTTTTGCCATCCACCAATTTATTGAGCTTATTGAAGAAATTGCTGTTCAACTTACGCAAATCGCGATCCATCTGCGTGTCAATCTTCTCCAACTGCTGTTGCTCTGATTTTTTAGCGGTGGTATCGGCAGCCTTACGACGGCTAAAGAGGTTTGTGCTAATGACCACACCATTCATACCCGGACTTGCCTTCAGCGAAGCATCCTTCACATCACCGGCTTTATCTCCAAAGATCGCACGCAAGAGTTTTTCTTCTGGCGTAGGATCTGTTTCACCTTTTGGGGTAATCTTACCGACCACGATATCGCCCGCTTTGACCTCGGCGCCCACGCGGATAATCCCGCGTTCGTCCAAGTCTTTCGTTGCTTCTTCCGAGATATTGGGAATTTCCCGCGTCAGTTCTTCTTCTCCACGCTTGGTATCCCGAACCTGCAACTCAAATTGCTCAATATGGATGGAAGTATAAATGTCATCACGAACAACTTTTTCCGAGATAACGATGGCATCTTCAAAATTGTATCCGCGCCAAGGCATGAAGGCCACGACCACGTTTTGCCCCAATGCCAACTCGCCCAACTGGGTGGATTGGGTATCGGCAAGTACCGTGCCCTTCACCACTACCTGACCCGCTTGTACGATTGGGCGTTGGTTGAGACAAGTATCTTGGTTGGTTCTTAGGAACTTAATCAGATGATAGGTCTTATCGGCATCGTCAAAAGAGACTTGTTCTTCCTCTTCATCGCGCTCATACGTGACCACAATCTTGGTTGCATCCACAAACTTTACAACACCATTCCCTTCTGCCACAATTATGGCACGAGAATCCCGAGCAACGCGCTCTTCCAGCCCAGTTCCCACGACAGGAGAGTTCGGACGCAACAACGGCACGGCCTGACGTTGCATGTTTGAACCCATCAACGCGCGGTTCGCATCATCATGCTCCAAGAAAGGGATCAAACTGGCCGCCGGAGAAACAATTTGGTTCGGCGCAACATCCATATATTGAATATCCGCCGGACGCTCTAAGGGGAAGTCTCCAGAATTACGGCACTTCACAAACTCCGTCAGGAAATTGCCATCTTCATCAATCTGGGCATTTGCCTGTGCGATAATCGCATTATCTTCTTGCTCTGCCGTCAGGTAAACAATCTCATCGGTCACAACCCCCTCACGAACGATGCGGTAAGGTGTTTCAATAAAACCAAAATCGTTCACACGCGCATGTACACAGAGCGAGGAAATCAATCCAATATTCGGACCTTCCGGCGTTTCAATCGGACAAAGCCGCCCATAATGGGTGTAATGGACGTCACGAACCTCGAATCCTGCACGTTCACGGGTAAGACCGCCCGGCCCCAAAGCAGACATCCGGCGCTTATGGGTCAGTTCCGAAAGCGGATTCGTCTGATCCATAAATTGGCTTAATTGGTTCGTTCCAAAAAAGGTATTGATCACACTCGAAACCGTGCGCGCATTCACCAAGTCTTGCGGCGTAAAATTCTCCGCATCGCGCAAGTTCATGCGCTCCTTAATCGTCCGCGCCATTCGCGCCAAACCCAAAGAAAACTGCGCGGCCAATTGTTCGCCCACCGTCCGAACCCGACGATTGCCCAAGTGGTCAATATCATCCACCGAAGAGCGGTTGTTTTGCAGGTTCAACAACTCTCGAATAATCGAGACAATATCTTCTTTCGTTAAAACCAGCGTATCCGGATCTATATCCTGCTTTAGGCGGCTGTTGATACGATAACGACCAACTTCACCCAAGTCATAGCGTTTCTCCGAGAAGAAAAGTCTTTCAAGAACCGTTCTTGCGGCCTCCTCGTCGGGCGCCTCGCTACCACGCAGCTGCTCATAGATATGCTCTAATGCTTGCTTCTCATTCGTCGTAGGGTCTTTACGCAAGGTTTTTAGCAAGGACGACTTGTCAATCTCCTCCGAATGGTCTTCTTTCAGGAGATAAATACGGTCAATTTCATAATTCCGAATTAAGTCAAAGTCGCTGTCTTTCAGCTGTGTATCTGCCGCAACCAAGACATTACGTTCGTTCCGCTCAGACACAACTTCCCCGGTATCCTCATCAATCACCTCCGTTTTGGCTTCTACTGCAATATCGGCAGCCAACATCCGGCCAACACAAGGCGAGAACGAAGCCATATCGCTCAAAACCACTTCGTCCGCAAGGTCGAACAAACGTAGAATAGAAGCGTCGGAAGAATATCCCAAAGCCCGCAACAAAGTGGTAACGGGTAACTTTTTCTTACGATCTATGTAAGCCCATAAAAGGTTGGAAACATCGGTTGTAAACTCAACCCACGAACCACGAAACGGAATAACACGGGCAGAATACAAGGTTGTACCATTCGGATGCTGGGATTGCCCAAAGAACACCCCCGGCGAACGGTGAAGTTGTGACACGATCACCCGCTCCGCACCATTAATGATAAACGTCCCACGATTGGTCATCGCAGGCAAATTTCCCAAATAAACTTCAGACTCTATTGCCTCTTCCGCCTCATCTTCATCTTCATCCTCGTTAGAAGACAATCGCAAACGGGCTTTCAGCGGAACGGCAAATGTCAGACCCTGCTCAATACACTCCTCAATGGTGTGCTTGGGTGGATCCAATGAATAATGGATAAATTCCAAAATAGAACGCTCCCGACTGTCTTGAATCGGAAAGTGCTCTAAAAACACCTTCTGTAAACCCGCATTCTTGCGGTCTTCGGGTGCACAATCGGCCTGAATAAACTCCTCAAAAGACCTAAATTGCACATCAAGGAAGTCCGGATAAGCCAAAATATTCCGAACCCGTGCAAAAGTCTTCCGCTTTGGGGTGTTCAAGCCATTCAACGACATGGTTGAGTTTTCTGCCATTGATAACATCTCCCTATTTTTGACGACCGGACAAGCCAGACCATCAATACCATGAATAGGATATCTTGATGTTTAATACGGACATTCCGTTTAAACAAGTGTATTACGCAGGAAAAGCCGACTCCGCGGGAGAGAAATTTTCTTCCACTACAGAGCCGGCCAAATGCTTATGCTGATAAAGAACGTACAAATAGATTCTGTATCAAATCATATGCCTTATTTTAGTTCAACAACACCACCAGCCGCTTCAAGGGTTTTCTTCAACTCTTCAGCTTCGCCTTTAGAGATGGCACTCTTTAGCGTGCTTGGGGTTTGATCTACAAGTGCTTTGGCTTCGGCAAGACCGAGACCACTAACAGCGCCACGAACGACTTTGATCACTTCAACTTTTTTCGCATCAGGCTTAAGACCGGTGAGGATCACATCAAACTCGGTTTGTTCTTCAACAGGTGCAGCGTCAGCAGCCGCAGCAGGGCCAGCAGCAACGGCTACGGCTGCAGCAGCAGGCTTAATTCCATAATCGGCTTCCAGAATTTGAGCAAGGTCATTTGCTTCTTTGATCGTGAGGTTGACCAGTTGTTCGGCCAAGGCTTTCAAATCTGCCATTTTTGTGTCTCCTGCCGAGGTCTTCGCGGTTTGCTACTCGGCAAATTAAGGTTTATGGTAGTTAAAAGGGCTAATGCCCAATGGTTTAGTTTTCTTTTTCGGAGATGGTTTTCAAAATACCCATGATATTCGAACCACTTGATTGCAAAGCGCCCACCACATTTGAAATGGGGGAAAGCAACAAGCCTACGATCTCGCCAATAAGTTCGTCCTTAGATTTCAACGTAGTTAACGCTTCAAGCTGCGCACTCTCAAAAACCGCGCCATCTACGTAGGCTACTTTAAACTGAAGCTTATCATTGGTCTTGATAAAATCCTTCAAAACCCGTGCCGGAGCCGCGGGGTCGGTCGTAAAGGCTACAGCCGTAGTACCATTTAAGAAGGTATATACACCATCATACCCCCCAATATTCTCCATTGCACGGCGAACAAGGGTGTTTTTTAGCACCTTAAATTCGATGCCAGCAGCGCGGAATTTATCCCGCAAATCGTTGGATTGGGAAACGGTCATGCCCTGAAAACTCGTGAGATAAACCGCATTCGAGTTCTTCAGGCGCTCGGTGATTTCCTCAATGACGACCGCTTTATGTTCCTTTTTCATAATTCGATTCCTCTGTTAATCAGGTTTACATTAACGGATGGTGTTAACAACTTCATTGCGGTCTATCGCAACACCGGGTCCCATCGTTGAAGAAAGCGTGACCGATTTCACATACGTCCCTTTTGCCGAAGAAGGTCGTAGGCGGACAACCTCGCGAATAAATGCTTCCGCATTTTCCTTGAGGGCAGTATTCGAGAAGGATTTTTTGCCGATTCCCGTGTGTAAATTCCCAAACTTATCCACGCGGAAATCAACCTTACCCGCTTTAGCAGCTTGAACTGCACCAACCACATCATTGGTTACCGTGCCAGTACGGGGCGAGGGCATCAATCCACGAGGACCTAAAATACGCGCAATCCGACCCAACTGGGGCATGACGTCTGGCGTTGCAATCACAACATCCACATCCGTCCAACCTTCCTGAATCTTTTGGATATACTCATCCAAGCCTGCGAAATCTGCACCCGCATTTTTAGCATCATTCCACAAACCTTCTTTGGTCAAAACCAAGATCCGAACGGTCTTACCCGTACCGTGCGGCAGCATCACCGAGCCGCGCACCATCTGATCTGCATGTCGAGGATCTACACCCAACCGAATATCCACGCGGATAGATTCATCGAACTTAGCGGTTGCAGTTTGTTTTACCAGTTCAATGGCTTTGTCTAAACCAACTGGCATTTCTACGTTACCCAACACTTCGAGCGCTTTTTGATAACGTTTTCCTTTTTTTGCCATTTTTTTGACAGGTTATGCGGTTCTTACGCCTCCTGCATATTGCATTTAGGCTCCCGCAAGTGATGAAAACAATTTGCTTATTCTGGAACACCCGATACGGTCACACCCATGGAACGGGCCGTCCCCGCAACTTGCCTAGCTTTCGCCTCCAAGCTGGAGCCACCCATGTCTTTCTCCTTCACCTTGGCAATCTCTAAACACTGTTCCCAAGTGATATTGCCCACTTTATTCCGAAGCGGATCCGCAGCACCCGATTCAATCCCAACCGCTTTCTTAATCAAAACCGGTGCAGGAGGGCTTTTTAGGACAAAGGTAAACGACTTGTCGCTGAAAACCGTAATAACGACGGGGATCACAAGACCTAATTTATCTTGTGTCGCAGCATTAAACTGCTTACAGAACTCCATGATGTTCACCCCTTTCTGACCGAGGGCTGGGCCAATTGGCGGAGCGGGGTTCGCTTTTCCGGCTGCTACTTGCAGCTTAATGTAGCCATCAATTTTTTTTGCCATAGTGCAACTTCGGTACAAACGCCTTTAGGCTCCCGATTTAATGTGATAAGAACGGAGTTTCCTCCATGATGTATAACCTAAAAGCCGCAAACATTACGACTCATGTTCTATTTGCATATAATCCAACTCTAAGGGCGTTTTCCGGCCAAAAATAGAGACCATCACCCGAACTTTCATCTTATCGGGATGGACTTCCTCCACAAAACCACTAAAATTATTAAACGGGCCATCAACCACTTTCACGGCATCACCAGCTTTAAATGGAATTTCAGGCTGCTCGCCCGCTTCACGGACTTCCTTCATCTTGCCCAGAATCCGAGAAACCTCTTCTGGCCGCAAAGGTGTTGGCTCTTTACCCACATTCGGGAAACCCACCACCGAGGCCAATCCCGTAATGACGTGGACCAACTCGTTGTCTAAAGTGGCCTCTATAAAAATATAGCCCGGAAAGAGGGTTTTTTCGCGCGTACGCTTTTTCCCCGCCCGCATCTCAAAAATAGTCTCGTTGGGAATCAAAACATCCCCTACACGTTCTTCCAATCCCATACGACGAAGATCGGAAAGCAAATTTTCTTTTACCTTCTTCTCATGCCCAGAAAAGGTGCGAACAACATACCATTTCCGGCTTGCATTCGATGTGGATTCTTTCATGCTGAGAAACTCTTTGAGGTTGCGTAAAGCAATCTAATCAGGGAAAATTGGGCGGAAGTTCAGGAGAAGAACTTATAGAAGTTCTCCAAGATCAGACTAATAACCGAGTCTGCTGCAAAGGTTAAAAAGGAGACCAACAAAATAGCTACGGTCACCACAATTGTGCTTTCGACCAATTGCTCGCGTGTGGGCCAGCTCACTTTTTGGAGTTCTTTCAGGACTTCTTGCAGGTAGGTGCGTATGCGCTCCATAAATAGGTATCTTAAAGTGGAAACAGCACCGGCGGCAGGATTCGAACCCACACTAACGGTTTTGGAGACCGCTGTACTACCCTTATACTACGCCGGTGGGCATTTTTATGCAGAATGTTAATATAAGAAGTTCATCACCTTTATCCTACACCTAATCTATAAAGAAACGATGTTTTATTAATTTCTTTACATCAGCCTCAATATTGTATGTATTTGGAAAGATGAACCCAACAGGATGTCTTAATCCATCCCTTCTATTCACGAGTGCATCCCACAAATGCGAAGCCTGAACGTTGTTCTAAGGGATAAGCACAGAAAAATGTCTTTATGGGGGTTAGGCAAAAAGTATTTTCGCTTATTTCTTTCTATAATAACGGCTTTTTTCACAACCCTTAAGTCGTGTTATTGCCCGCGCTTCAAGGCTAAAGCCGCTTGTGGTGGCTGTTGCAGAAAACCCCACGCTGAAGCATGGGGTTAAATCCAAGTCGGTAAGCACGTGGCAACGCCACTCGTCTGGATAGAGACGTAAAGCAAGCAAAAACAATGACTAACAAAACAGAAGCGTCGTCGGTTAGCGCAGGCATCAAACAAAAACTATACATACGCGACATTAAAGCCGTCTTTCAGGGCGGAGAAGTAGGTGTAACCAAAAAGGCTTTAGCCCTGAACGCTCACCCAAGGTGTATGCCGTTCAATGGAAATGGCTATCCATTAAGATGGAGGGGTTGCAAAAAGTGCTATTACTTATTTTTCTTTAGAATAGCTTTTTACACAACCCCGTATAGACTTTGTAAGAAGGCAGGCTTAGTCGAGGATTTTGGATACAACACCGGCCCCAACGGTACGGCCACCTTCACGGATTGCAAAGCGAAGACCAACTTCCATTGCAATCGGTTGAATGAGGCTTACCTTAAATTGGGTATTGTCACCCGGCATAATCATTTCAACGCCATCTGGCAAGG
>JAFLBZ010000054.1 GCA_017303715.1 Rhodothermia bacterium
TTGGTTGCCTCTTTACGAACTCGGTCTTCTTCTGCTTCGATTAATTGTTCTAAACATACAAGGCACGTGTCGTAAAATCGGCTCAAACTTCGATAGGGTTCTCACTCATTCGAGCAATGCCCAGCATCGTTACTCACCCACGAATACAAAGTACGGCTTGCAAAATTTGCGTAAGTTGTCGTATATTTTTACGAGACAGATCGCCTTCTAAAAGAGTCGTTAGGTCGGAAACAGATGTCATTTGTGTCTTCGTTTGGTCAAAAACTTATACACAGCATCTGTTTTTTTGTTTTAGGCTCTCACCACAAAGTTGGCTAAGATATAGACATATGTTTTGGTCAATCATTACATGCGTTTCGGGTTAATTACCCGATCGTCATGATAGGTATTGAATCTTAAGGGGGTAATAATCGAAGAGGTGGAACTTAAGCCTTACAGAGGAGGCATCATGTTTGTACACTTTTTATGATTGATTGAATTCATTTTATACGTCCGACAAAGCCTTATAATTCCTAAACTTAATGTAAGCTTATTTGGAACAATGCCGTAGGTTGATAAGGCCATAGCGACACGTCGCAACATGAGGTGATACACCAGAATGGTGTCATGTTGATATGTCAACGATCTCACAATGTGCCAGCGTGTTAACCACAATTAAAAAGACAAAAACAAATATGAAAACCAGCGTTTCAACCCAGTTCACCTTAATGTTCAAAGTCGCCCTTTTTTGTACGGTATTTACAGGTTTTTTTGCTGCTTTTTCGTTTGCTAAAAACTTCTTCCCAAGCTCTTTGGAAAGGCTTGTCTATGGCATTATTGGGTTGTTTGCTGCATTTGTAACGACATTTTTGTTTTTGAGGTTTGAGCAGAAAAAATTTTCAGATATTGAGTTATTCTTTGAAGCAAAAACATTTTTAAGATTTCTCTCAGGTGTCTTTATTGGCCTTCTCATCATGGGGTTTGTCGCTTTTGGTGTCATGTACTTTACCCACGTTGAGGTTAGACCAAGCCCAAAAGCGAATATTTTTTCCTTTTTCGTTATGACATCGCCATTAATATTGCTAGCCTTTGTAGAAGAATTGGGGTTTAGGGCTTACCCGCTTCAAATGCTTAAAGGTAAAGTCGGAATAAGACTTTCTATCACAATTACTTCAATACTCTTTGCGCTTTATCATATCGCTAATGGGTGGAGTGTCGTTAGTTCATTCTTAGGGCCTGCTGTTTGGGGTTTTCTTTTCGGAATTGCAGCCATTTATGCTAAGGGAATCGCTTTGCCTACTGGAATCCATTATGCGGCGAACCTGACAACGTCTGCTTTTGGGACAGAAAACAATGGGCTTACCCTATGGACTCTTACTCCTACAAATACAGTAAATACACTATATTATGGCTTTGATTTGGTCCTTATAATTCCTGCTTTCATTGTTTTATTGATTGCATTGATTGGGGTGGAATTATTTTTGATAAAAAAATGTTATTCAAAATAGTTGACTCTAAATAAACTGTTAAAAATTTTTTAAAAATCCTTGGAAATCCATTTCAAATATGGGAATAGGCTTTTGTTTAAAAGGATTATTTGTAGATTAATTTTAATGAGAGATGTTGACAGAAAAACACGGGAACCAGACCTAAGCCCGATTCCCGCGCACCCTTTTCCCATTATTTTCCCAAACAATACTCTCTTAAATTTTATCGGCGGAAGCGAAGTCCAAAGCCTAAGCGCTGTGTGTTGCTTTTTCCAAACCCATAGTTTGCACCAATCATCAGCTTTGGCGTAAGGTGGTATTGTAAAGCAACGTTTAAATCCAATATTTGCGGATTTAGGCTTTCCGGTATCGGACGATGCCAAACCAAAGTGGGTTGCACCGAAAAACGCTTGCCCAAAGGTTGTTTATAGGTTGCAGCACAGGTCATACTTTCCGGTAAACCTGCCAGTTGCTGGACGAAACACTGCGACAAAAAGTAGTTTTGCGGATTGGTTTGTAGCAAAAAACCGCCGCCCAACGTCCATTCAAAATCTTGTCCATTTTTTAACCCCGGCCTCAACGTTCCCAAAAAGGTTAGGCTGTTGGTGGCACGCATATTGACATCGAATGACACGCCATACCGGTGGTCGTATGGCCCTTTGGAGCCAAAGAGCGCAAAACCAGTGCGCGTTTTCTCTGTGAGTTTAAGCATGATGCCCAGTCGCCCACCCATCCAAGTTTCCTTTTCATTCTCGGTAGGAACATCACGGAAGGCGGCGGCAGTGAATGATAGGTTCCTATTATATTGGTGTGCGGCCTCGGCCACTTGTTGAACGACATGCCTTCCCTCAGAAACCGTCAGTTTACCTGTATTAACCGTTACGTCCGTTTTTGTGGCATATTGAAGCGCCCGAAGCCCCTCTAATGCACCCACATGATCGGGATGTGTGGACAAAACCTCGCGGTATTGCCTTCGGGCGTCTTCGTAGCGCATCAGCCCGCGAAGGGCGAAGGCCAACCCAACTTTGGCATCTACTTGCTCCGGGTTGGCTTGCACCAATTTTTGGAACCGATTGGCAGCAAGTTGGCTATTGCCCTGCCAAGCCGTTATCCATGCTTGTCCAATCTGTGCGGGAAATAGATAGGGATGGGTAGCCAATATCTGGTCATAGATTTCTAATGCTTCGCGGTATTTTTTTGCCCATCCCAATGTCATTGCCAGTTCTAACATTGGGCTTGTCTCTTCCGGAAATGCGGCACTTAGGGCGCGCAAGACGGCGATGGCCCCTGTTAAATCCCCGCGATGTCGTGCTTCGAGGGCACAGGCCGTGAGTCGTGTCACGTCACTGGCGGGAATTTCCTCCGGAATCGGGGGGCAGGTTGTTTGTTGCGCAACGGCATTGGGGCGCAAGAGCGCCATCATTGAAAACAAGATGAAAATAAACTTGGTGCAATTGCGCATAGATTAGGTTTGGTTTAGCTGTACATGGCACGAAGCACTACCAGCAGGCCAATAAAGAGCAGAATAACAACCTCTTTGTAGAGGAGTGTACGCTCGTTCCAACGGTCTTCCATGATCTCTGCATTGGCCAGCATATGGCGGCTTTTGCGGTTCAGAAAGGCGGTTTTGGCCTGCTGAAGGACTCCAAACGGTTTTCTGCTCAGAACGCCGCGCAGGATGTTATTGCTCAGGGTTCGCACCTCTTTGTAATTGCTCAGAACGCTTTGGGTCGGATTCATTGTTGTACCACGTTTACTCTTGGAACAGTTGTCCTTTGTGACGTGGGAAAAATCCCCCAAAAAAGAGGTACGGTTTGGTTTTGTTCGATTAAGCCTTTTTTCTTTTCGATAAGAACGGCCATTTGCAAGATGAACGGGTAAATTAAGGAAAGTGTATGCGAATCAAACACTTGGTATTACCTAAAGCACCACTCATCAACCGGAGGCAACCATTCACCCAAGTTCTGTTCCCAAACCCCTTATATTACTTGTTTATACAAAGTACGTACCGTATCCTAAGATTGCATAAAAAAACATCCCCTTCCCCATGTTTATTCGTGCCTAACACGATCATAGACACCTTTTAGAAGATGTCCATCCTAAACACCAACTCCCATGTTTACCATTTATCGTCTCGTAATTTTTCTCCTGTTGCTCTCGGCAGGAACGGTATATGCACAGCCAACAAACCTTGTTCAAGGCTTGGTGACTGATGCCCGATCTGGGGAAGTCGTTTCACAAGCTACTGTTGAGGTTGATGGCGCCGCATCACCCATACAAACCGACGAGTCTGGCGCATTCCGATTATTATGCAACTCCCTAAACAATTATCGCATTGTGGTGCATAAGCGCGGCTATCAAAGCAAAAGCGTTTTAGTGCCCGCTAAGGGCAATATTCAAGCCCTTAAATTGGCCTTGGAGCCGATCAATGTGACAGCAGCTTGGCAACATAACCGCATTTTTACAGGTGAAGGCTTGCAACAACTTCCTGTAAAAGGTGTGACGTCTGTCATAAAGCTCCAATCGGGCATTTCCAGCACCGATCGGGGCGACATTTATGGCCAAGATGGGGCTTCGGAGGAAGTGGTTTATGTGGTGGATGGTATCAGGACAAGCGCTTTACCGCTGGGTTATGGAAGCATCAAACGGATGGAAACACAACTGGGAACGCACATTTCGGCGGAATACGGGGATGCAATGTCTGGCATAGTCCGGATAGAAACCCCCACGGGTAATGAAAATATCTATTACCTAACTTTTAGGGTTTGGGGTTAAACAACTTGGTCAACTATTATGGGTATAATCACTTAGGAACTACAGAAACCAATCAGGAAAATGTTGAGGACTATATGCGCCTGCTTGACACGAACAACCCATCGTCCTCCATTGCAAGTACTGCCCCGTACCGCCCCAGATATTATGGTGGGTACGTCCAAGATAGGATACAGACCGAGACCCTCAAATTGGAGGCGGGACTTCGGTGGGATGTTTTTGATAGCCAAGCCAAGGTTCTGAAAGACCCATACGCTTTGGTCGAAATTGTTCGTGCAGGCGATCTACCGAGCCATCCCGCCAATATTGATCCGTTTGATGGAGTTTTGTATAAAGATGGCGATCCTACTGCGCCTGTTGTAGGCTACCGCAATAAGGATGGTCTTTTCTATGATGTTACCGGAAAAGAGACCACCTTTGATCAGTTGCGTGATCAGTACGGCGCACGTCACGTTTCAACAAAATCAACCTTGACCGAGGCCGTTTTTACACCTTATGCACCCGTTACTCGCCTTTTACCACGCATTGCATTTAGCCTGAAAGCGACCGATAATACCTTGCTGATGGCAAATTATGCCGTTACATCACAGCGCCCGTCCGTAGGCTTTATGAGTCTCTCAAACTATGCGGCTTATAATGGTTCTCTTGAAACAAACAATGCCTTGGAACCAGCCTATACCATTGGCTATAGCATGGGCGTGCAACATAGGCTCTCCGCTCATGCAGCTATTTATGCAGAAGTTTATTCTCGGCAACAAAAAAAACTACCCGGATATAAAAACCTAATCTTTACCTTCCCGTGGTCAAGTCAGGGAATTACACAAAACATAGACCAAAAGCAGATTAAAGGACTTGAAGCAGGTGTTTTTGCACAACATCCGGCAGGTATTTCGGTAGCCGCAAATTACACCTTGCTTATGAGTGAATTGAGATATGGCTTTGGGATTAATCCCTACAAAGGCTTTAGCATCTTGGGTGCTACAGACTACACCCAAAAGCAAACAGTACGGGTGGGCCACAACCAACGTCATCAATTTAACGCCTTATTTAGCTTCCGGCCTATTGGCAAATCACTTCCAACTGTATTCCAGCAACCCTTTTTCAAAGGGGTAGGATTAACCACCCTCTTTGTCTATAAATCAGGATTACCTTATAACACAAACCTCAATCCGTTCGATGCGGTTATTGCAGGCATAGAAAGGATTCCCAGTTTCTCTGTCTCGGAAATGCTAGCAACCTATCGGTTAGACCTGAAGGTGGAAAAGCAATTCGAGTTGGGGTCTTCTACCCAATTGACCGCCTATTTAGAGGTGCAAAATGTATTGAATAGAGGAAATGTATTTAAGGTCTTTGGCTATACCGGACAACCCGACGAAGATGGTTTTCTTAGTAGTCCTAATGGCTTACAAAGCTATCCCATAGGCACGCTTCGTCGTGATCTGTATGAAAATATCGTACTTCATCAGCGCGATTTTTATGGTATGCCCCGCTTAGCGCGGGCAGGCCTTCGGTTTGGGTTCTAACGAATCTAGGCGGTATTTCGGTTGTACCAATGTTAACGTTGCTTAATGTTGCATGTAGTGGGCAACTTGGTAATGACTGCGTTTGCGAATTTCACACGTTCTGCTTTGGAACAAATAGGAAAAGGGCTTTCTTCAGCACCATGCCTACCAATACAGCCCATAAAAGCGGGGGTTAGGGGAAAGCCTTATCGTGGGAGCCGGTAGTTTAAGCGTAAAGGCAATATCTGCAAAACGTCTGGTAAACTTCTTCTTCCAAGGAATAAGGTGGCGAACATCGAAGTCTAAGGCCAGATACCATTCCGGCACATGTTCATCGGGCTGCGTTTTTAAGGCTTTGGGAACATTGTCTGCGCCATACCCTATCGCAAAGCCAAGCCAGCGCGGTATCTTAGAAACTGGCCCGTTTTTGACGAGAAACTGCGGGCGGATGACCATCCATTGCGTCTCCCCCTCATAGTCTTTTAGAAAATTGCCTGCATATCGGAGGGCAAAATATTTGCTCAGGTTTTTATCATATTGTGGTGAAGGGTGGTACGAAATCTTAAAATCGAACCATTGTGTTTTATTGGGCTCCGCAATTTTAATCCCCCCAATTGCCCCCCCTGCAAAATTAAACACCAAGTCCCAAGGTGAGGCCCCCCATTCTTCAGAAATCCCATCTAACAATTCCAATTGGCTATTTCCCATACCACCCGCAAGGGCAGCAACCAAGCCCGCTTTCCTGCGTGGAAGGTGTAAATCTTCGACAAGATAAGATCCTATAAAGGTGGCAATGGTCTTAGAGGTAAGAAAATGCCCCAATTTATCCATATGTGCCCAATTCCCAAAATCGTTGTGCCAATGAAAACTAGTGAGGGGGTAATCCGCATACCAAAGTTGCCATAACATTGCCAAAATCCCTACATCGGCACCAAGTGTAATGAGGGCGGCCTTCCTGAAAGAGGGGTTCTGCCAAATTTTTGTGGAGTCTTTCCTGCACGAAAATAGCTTACTTGGCCACGGTCTGGATGTGCCATGCGCAAAAAGAAGTGCGGCCCTTACATTAACTTGGGGTGCAGTAGGGAAGACCTGCGAGGAAGTATCAGATATAACTACTAAGGAATCCGTGAATGTTTGCTGGGCTTGGGAATCGAACTGGTACTCTAACGTTTGTCCCTGACTGGCTAAGGGGAGAATCATCATCAACATCAGAGCAAAAAAGCGCATATTCATCTGCATTAAATAATGAGAGGACGATCAGGATATTTTTTCCTTCAGTTTGGCAAGTTGACCTCCCAAATACCCGCTTAAACCGCCCAATAAAACGGCAAAAATTAGGGTGAGAAGGGGGTATCCAAAAGCGGGAAGATTGCCTAAAATACCCGACATCGTGACGAACATTTTTTGCATGGCCTCCGGCGCAACCACATAATTCCATACCATCAAGCCCAACCAACTTAGTCCCATTGCGGCACTACCCAGCCTGCCGCCACCACTTCCTTGCCAAAACCCTCCAGCAAATGTCGCGAGTGGTGCAAACATCCAGCCCAAAACAAGATGAAGCACCAATGATGAGGTAGTAATGACGGCAAGTTTCATATTAATAAGCGTTTAAGCATTCTGGTATTTCTGAGAAAATCGGGTAATGCGGAGAACGGCCTCCTGAATTTTCTCCATGGAGGTGGCATAGGAGCATCTTAGGAAGCCTGCACCACTGGGGCCAAAGGCATCCCCTGGTACACATGCTACACCTTCCTCCATGAGTAGTTTCTGGGCAAAATCTTCCGAATTAAGACCTGTGGAGGTGATGTCCGGAAAACAATAAAAAGCACCTTCAGGCTCGAAGGTGGGCAGGCCCGCTGCACGGAGACCATCAACAATATATCGCCGGCGAGCGTCGTAGGAAATGCGCATCCGCTCTACATCCTCATCACAATGTTTTAAGGCCGCAACTGCGCCAACTTGTGCCATCGTAGGCGCGCTCATGATCATGTATTGATGGATTTTGTACATCGCATTCGAGATCGGTTTGGGTGCACATACATAGCCCAAACGCCAGCCCGTCATGGCATAGTTCTTAGAAAAACCGCCCAATAAGACCGTTCTTTCCCAAAGTCCGGGCTGTGCCGCCATACAAATATGACCCGATTTTGCGGTTGCGCCATAAATCAAACGACTGTAAATCTCGTCTGAGATCAGCATTAAGTCGTTACGAATAATAAACTCAGCAATTTCATTCACATTCTCTTGTGTCAAGACGGCGCCAGTTGGGTTGTTGGGATAACCCAGAAAGACGGCTTTGGTCTTGGGCGTCAGCTTGGTCTCCAAATCGGCAGCCGTTACTTGGAATTGATGTTCTACTGAAGTGGGGACATACACGACCTTTGCACCCGCAAAAACGGCAGAGGGGCCATAGGACACAAAACAAGGCTCCGGAATCAGGATTTCGTCCCCCGGATTTAAAAGCGCCATCATGGCCAGAACCATCGCTTCACTTCCGCCAACCGTCATGATGATTTCTGAAGCCGGGTCGTATCCGACCTTATAGAGGTCTTTAAGTTGGGCCGCCAAAAGTTCGCGCAATTCCAGAATACCTGAATTGGCGGTGTAGCTCGTCATGCCTTTGTTCACCAACGAATCAACGGCGGCATCTATAACAGGTTTCGGGGATACAAAGTCGGGTTCTCCAATCCCCAATGAGATGACATCTTTCATGGTTGCGGCAATTTCAAAAAAACGTCGGATGCCGCTCGGAGGAATGGTTCTGCCGCGTTCGGATAAACGGCTTTCTAAATCTAAAGTAAGGGTTTGCATGGTGTTTGGATTCATGAAGCGCATTAAACAACTACAATATACAACCAAGCAACCTCTAAGCGGAAGGGGAATGCAAGAAAAGTCCAACGTAAAAAGCCCCCGTAAGTTCGGAGGCTAAAGGCAAACGGCTCCGCCCGAGACCGTTTATACCCATGAGGATGCAAATCGGGTTAATGGAAGGCAGATAAACGGATGGTTCCGGCCCCCGCACGGGCTTCAATCAGCGAACCACCGCCATTGATTTCGGTGGACACACTGCCTTTAATGTCTGTTTCAGACGGCACTTTGTTGGGTAACTGTATTTCGGTTCCTTCAAAGTCTAACAATGCGCCGAAGGATTCAGGAACCAAAATCTCAATATTCCCAATTTGGGTATCTAAAGATGCACCACTACATTCGTGTAGGCGTACATTTACATCACCGGCTTCGCTTAAAGCTTCCAATTTCCCAAACATGTGTTGGATGGAGATGTTGCCCGCTTGGGTTTTAACTTCGGTGGTTCCTTTCACTTCTCTTATGGAGATATCGCCAGCTTCGGAGCGGATGGTGATTTGGTTGGCGTGGAGTTGATCTGCCTCAATGCTTCCTGCCGCACTATGAATGTCTAAACGATGATAGGCTTTTACGACGCCAAGAGAAATATCGCCCGCATTGGTGTCAATTCGTACATTTCCAGTCAAGTTGCCAGTTGTAATATCGCCTGCTTCCGTTTGAATTTCAATGGTATTCCCGATAATACTGTCGGTCAGAATATCGCCCGCATCGCTGCTCAGCCGCACTTCCCCCCGAAGGGCTTGCGTGGAAATGTCCCCAATTCCGGTTTTTACTTGTACATTAAAGGATCTGGGAATCTGGATGACTATGCGGATGTTCGCATTTCCGCTCGGATCGTCCTCCCAAGTACTCCAATGGCGGTCTTTGTGTGAAAAAACCCGAATTAAGGAGCCTTCTTGTGTGCTTTCAAACCGGAGCCGATCAAAAAAATGTTTTGCTTTCTGGCTGTTATGCGCCGCCATTCTAAATTCTACACTGGCCTCATGGTGCTCTACCGTCTCGATCCGTACATCTCCGATCGGAATTTGAACCTGAAGGTGTTGCGCATCCTGCACAGCGAATTTACGGGTAAGCATGGTCTTGTATGCGGACTCTGGGAAATCTGTCGTTTCCCCAAAAACATGAATGCCGGTATGGACATTAATGCTTCGGTGGCAATGTCGTCGCAATTCCTGATAACGTTTGGCCTTATGATGGTACATTTGATAAGCGCCGATGCCCATGAGGCCAAAGCCAAGCGCCAATATCACGAGTCGTTTACGTGTGTCCATTACGGCTCTCCGGTTATGGGGGATAGAAAACATTAGCCACTAACGAATGAGGAGAACTTTTTGTTACACCAGTGTGATAATTATTTTGCGTCTCTCTTGCCAACTTGCACCCTAAAGGCTCGGTTCGCCTATCTCAATCCTACGCTTATGCGTTTTAGAAGCACACAATGCAGGTTCAATAAATTTCCGACATTTTTTGGTTGAACAAAGGCTAAAGGTTGATTTTACCCCTATTTTACCCCTCCAAGCCATGTTGCGAAACTAATATTCGCAGTTTAAAAAGGAGGTTGCGATGCAAAAACACTTACTGACCTTAGATGTAGGCAATACGGCCATTAAAGCGGGCTTGTTTGAGCAATCAACTTTTGAAGAACTTTTTAGGATACCCACAGACCCCAAACGGCTTAGAGTGGCGGTGTTTCAAAAATATGCCAATCTCCCAGAAGAGGTATTGGCGGATTTGGAAGTTGCCTTTGTTAGCGTGGTTCCACAAGTGAACACGGCCCTTCAAACGGTTATCATGGAGTGGATCGGCAAAGAAGCCCATCATCTTACCCCTGATTTGCCCTCGCCCCTCAAAATGGCCTACCATACGCCAAAAACCTTAGGGGCGGATCGGTTGGCGGGAGCTATTGGCGGATGGACAAAGTTTGGTAATTCGGGGCAAGGACTATTGGTAATTGATGCAGGGACAGCCATTAACTACGAGGTGGTCTCGTCTGATACACAATATTGGGGCGGGGCTATTGCACCCGGTGTGGACTTGATGCTCAAGGCGTTGGCACGCGGAACGGCGCAGTTGCCACAGGTGGAACCAATGTGGCCTGATAGGGCGGTTGGACGCTCTACGAAGGAATGTTTACAAGCGGGCGTGGTCTTTATGTTGGCCGATAGCGTTTCGGGCATGATTCGACGGGTTTCTTGGGAATTGTCTGAGCCGCTCACGGTGGTCTCTACTGGCGGCTGGGGGCACTTGCTCAAAGCAGAATTGCCGGAGGTGTCCTTCTTTCATCCGCATTTGGTGCATGAGGGGATTCGTGTATGGCTCGAACATCTAAATGCCGCCGCTACGGGGCTAAAGGTAGTCCAATAATCTTGGTAACAGAGCACAACATTAAATCAGCCTTGACTAACCTACATCTCACGTTGCCATAAAGCGTTGAAGATGTGATGGGTTTGGATTGCTTAACATCCATACAACGCCAAGCGGTTTACTTCGGTAAAATCGCGCACCACTTGTTTTATGTGGGGTAAGGCAGCATCCTCAGCAGAAAATGGCGATGTTGCAACAATGATGCAAGACATCCCCGCATGTTTTGCGGCCAAAAAACCAACGGGCGCATCCTCAAAAACGACACATTCTTCGGGGATACATTGTAACTTCTGAGCAGCTTTCAGGAAAACTTCGGGATGGGGCTTTCCATTTTGCACATCATTTGCCGTCACTATGGCATCAAACGTATGCTGTAAGCCCAAGCCATTTAGTACAAAGGGCACGTTCACCGGCGGTGCAGAGGTAGCCAATGCCAAAAGGAGACCTTGTTCTTGTGCCTCTTCCAATAGACTGTACAAGCCATTTACCGCCTCTATGCGATCAGCAAAAATGGTTCGATACATGGCCTCCTTTTCTTCCCCCAAAGCCTGAACCGCTTGATCACTTAGATTGCTGCCCAAATAATACCGTAAAATTTCCGGATTCGTTTTGCCAGAAGAAACGCGGTGAAATTCCGATGCGCTTTGTAGTACACCGTTTTGCGCCAAGAGCGCAAGCCAAACCTCGATATGAACCGCCATGTTGTCCACGATTGTGCCATCCATATCAAAAATAAGTGCTTTTGTCATGTGTGTTTTGGTGGTCTTATAGACCAATAGTGTTTCGTGATTGGCAAACTAAAGCATCTTGGTGGGTAGAAGGATTTTGTAATGGATATTTCTTTTGATCCTCATCTGGAGACAAAAAAAATAGCCATTAAACTTGGTAAAGGCTTAATGGCGGACCAAAGAAGGTTGGAAGTGTTTTTACATTTGGAAAACAGCCCGAAATTCAACTTTAAGCTCATCCTTGGCTTCAACCATCATAAAAGAAGGCTTCTCTAAGTTGAAGTTTGTTAAACTAACATCCGTTTTTCCTTGTACATATAATTTGTTGTCCTTAGTCCATGTTTTCGCCGTAAACGTAATGGGTTTTGTGACCCCATGAAACGTCAGGTTTCCTTTAACGGTTAGATTCTCGCCTGCTGATTTTAAGTCGTTACTGGTGAAGGTAATTCGGGGGAACCTTAGTCCTTCTACCACTTCCAACATATGCGAGTCTCGACTGCTGTTACCGGAGTCAAAAGAGTTTACTGGAGCGGCAATAGCAACACTGGTAAATGATTTTGTGGCAGCATTATACCGTGCAAGTCCAGAAACTTTGGAACTTTTCCCCACCACAACGTGCATCGGATGCGTTAACGTGTACTGGAGGTAAGAGTCTTTACTAACGATGTTTAGGTTACTTTGAGCTGTAGTAACTATGGGCAAAAAGAGGAATATCCAAAACAAATAGGTTTTTTTCATGGCTCTTAATTGTTTTTGTGTAAGGTCTGATAAAAGGATTAAAACTTCATAACAATCATCGCGCCCCAAAGTGCGCTTGCAGTTGTATAACCCACGGCGCGGTGGAGGTCTCGTTTTCCATTTTCGAGCATCTTTTCGCCAAATAGCCCATTTATGATCATGCCAGACCCATGTACATAGGCTAAAAGGCGGTGGACTTTGATGTTACTCAGTTTTTTGCCGCCTACCAATAAAGGAGGTGGCGAAAGGAGCGATAGTCCACCTGTTACTGCATAGCTGGTGAAGGTCGCAAACTCGAAGGCTTTGTGAATATCGCCTTTCCAGTCGCCGTTATAGGCTTTTTGTCCCGCAAGTGCTGTTCCAACCATAAGTGCAGAGGTGACATACCCGGCCACTTGATGGGCTTTAAGCATTTTGCGACGGAGGCGGAGTTCACGCTCGCGGTCTTCAAGCGTTAAGGGGTATCTTCCGATTTTTCGCATTAGCCCATTTTCGCCCCAGAGCCACTTTTTGGTGACCCCAATGTGTTCGGGGAGGAGCGGGGTGGTTTCGTCCTGAACCACTAACGTAGCCAGAAGGCTATCCGCATCTTGGGCAGTCACCAACATAGGGGAAAGAATGAACAGCAGTAAAAAAATTAACTTTTTCATAGTAGTGTGATGGTAAGGGTGTTCCCATTTTTAGAAACGGCCAATGCGGTGAGGTTTTTTTGTGCAATCCCTGTTTTTGTACCGTTTGAAGAAAAAGTCCATCCATGATGAATGCAACGGATTTGATTGCCATCAAATTGGGTGACTGGGTTTCCCTCGTGTGGGCATACGTTAGAGAAGGCCCGAATGGTTCCACCGTCGTTTAGGACAATGGCCTTTGCTGCACCCGACATCAGAAAGCCCTTGTCCACATTCAATGCCGTAACAACGGTCTGGTCTATGGTCATGGTTTTTCCGACGATCGTGATCCCTTCAATGGGTTCATCGGTAGTATCGCAACCCGTCATATTTATACCATAGGCCGCAAGGCCAAATGCGGTAAGCACACTACAAGAGTCTTTTAAAAAGGCACGTCGGTTTTTTTGGGTTTCCTTCATATTGTTTGAAATTATGGCGTTTAGGAACCGGTTATTGTTTAACGAAAGATTTTACGGAAACGTATTTGCCGTCATCGGCACGGATTAAATAGACACCGGATGGCCAATTTTGGGTATTGATCTCCGCCAATTGCGTTTGACGAAAGGTTGCCATTTCGCGTCCATTGAGGTCATAAACCCGAAGAGAGACTGGCCGGATACTCAGTACCTGCACCCGTCCGAATGCCGGATTGGGGAATACCTCTAACGAGAACAAGTCTTTGGGGGTTTCCTTTTCGATTGCGGTAATGGCTTTTTCAGGAATAACTAACGTTGCTTGCGCTGTCATATCGCCATTGGTTCCACCATTCCCGTTTACCGCAAGCACATTGCCATAAAACCCCACTTCCCCAGTACCCGTTGTGGGCGCAATCCATTTGATGGTATAGGTTTTTACGGTATTGCCTAATCTTCTGGCATGTTCGTAATACGATCTTCCCCCTTGACTGCGGAGTTGCGTATTGGCCATAGGCGTCGAAAATGTGCCCGCTGCGGCAAAAGTACTGCTCTGAATGGCCGTCATTTGGAAGCCAAAACCTACGGGTGTACTGGT
The DNA here is from genome assembly GCA_017303715.1 of Rhodothermia bacterium. Taxonomy (GTDB): domain Bacteria; phylum Bacteroidota; class Rhodothermia; order Rhodothermales; family UBA2364; genus UBA2364. The sequence goes on from JAFLBZ010000054.1 coordinate 14,118, forward strand.
GGTATTTGCGGTCATGGTCACATCATAGGTTGTTCCGGGGGTGTATTGTGCCACAGACGTCGAAGTACCTACTTCATAAACCTTAATGGTGGCGGTAACGCCATAGTTTGTGGTTGCGGTATGACAACTGGCACAGGTGTATTCTTTATCGGCAGCAGAAAGTGGCGCCCCGGTAGTCTGCACGCCATTTTTTGCTGGTCCATCAGGATAAGCAGCAAGTCCTATCATTAAGCAAAGTATGGCAGACATGCTAAGGGCAAATTGTTTCATGAAGAAAAAAAATATAGTGAGGAGGCAAGGTCTGTGTGGTGAGGGTTGTTCTCCATACTCCTGAAGGCTATATGCCTCGATGGGTATTTTTTATTAGCCTAAGGTATCAGGAAAAAGTCACACGCAACGCAAAATAAGTGCTTTGGCATCAGCAAATGTTCCCATATAACAAGGCAGCAAACAAATAGTTCATGAACAGATTATACGTCCTTGTTTATGAGAATTGGATTAGAAACGACTCAAGGGGCATAGGATCGAGCAGAAAATCTCAAGAACCATTAAGCCCCTATTTTGGAGCACCAATTGTACCTACCATTGGTTTTGTTTACATTGTCATTGTGCCGACAAGAAGTGGTTCCATACCAGAAATGGGTTTGAGTTGAGTCAATTGGATAGGATTAAAGGAGTCACCGTATAATATTGTTCAAGCATAAGCAATATTGTTCATGTATAAACCATATGATCATGATGAAGCCATTCTTTTTTTGGGCATTTTGTCTCCTGCTTGGGGTCGAGATCAAAGCCCAGATTGCGCCTCAATCGCTCAAGACAAAGCCGGAATCACCCTCTTTAGAGGTTAAAACAGAGGAAGAAGACTTAACCGACGATCCTGCCAGAGGCGACACGCCGGATTCAGGAGGTGAGAACAAAAAAACTGCACGGAAAGCGGTTTTGGCCACTTTACCAGATGCCCAAAATTACTTTGGTGGCGAAACAGGGGCTGCGGTGGATAACGTGGCGTTCTCCCTTTCCAAGAATGGTGCAACCCTCTTTGCCGAGTTCTTGAGTGACTATTTGTTTTTGGGAAAAACGCTTGGTTATGGCCGCATTGGTTTTGGTGCTTTGGTGAATACTGGTCAAGACTCTACCAAAACCACGATGGCCCAGTTCTTAAGTGGCGGCGGAAATGGCATGATGTACCTTTATGTCCCGCTCGTTACCCAAAGCGCCTTCCACGAACGCTACGAGATGGCGCGTATTACGTTGGTCTTGTTACCGCGTATTGGCCTTGATATCCCAGCACTGAATGCTGCAATTGCGAATCCGGGCTATAATGCGGATTTGGGCTTAGAGGCGCAAGGTCTGTTGCTCTCGGTCTCCAAAACCTTTCAGTTTTTTGCCCAAGCACGGCTTTCGTGTGTTTTGGGTTCAGACGATTTTTATCGGCATCTGGGGCTAAGTTCCAAGCAATTTCATCCTTTTGCATCGGGAAGATGGACTTTTGGCGTGGACCTCAACAGCCTTATCCGTATTTCGGTAACAAATGCTTTTTTAGAGCCTAAACGGAGCCAGAAAAGCCCCGTAATTCTTTCTGTTCAACTGATCAATCGGCGCCGATAACCCCTCAAAAATCAAAGTTTTGGCATAGGTGTTTAGGACGAGAAGATAACTGCCATGGATTGAATTTTGCTGCTTTAGTTCAGTTTAGCGCGGTAAAATCAAATTTATAGAATATAACAAAGCCGCAACTGAACCAGCTACGGCCTTGAGATAAATTAATCTTCGGTATTTGAAAGCAAGCCGAATTTTAATCCGGTCATTTCTTTAAAATACAAGGTATTAGGGGTTGTAGGCTTAGACACAGTTTTTGTTTTGTAGCCAGCCAATATAAGCTCTATGCCCATATTTCCCGTAATTGCGGAGAGGACAACTTGTGGTTCTGTGACACGTGTTGGAAATTCGGGATTCTCTATTGGGCGGAAATCAAATCGGAGGTGGGTCATTTCGGATTCTTCCATTGTTGTAGCGGTTTTTTGAAGCGCCTGAGCGGTGTTTGTTTTCCAGCAAGTCCAGTCAACAGCCCAATTTGCGATAGAGGAGGGCAGGCAAAGTCTTTGTTGCGCCAAGATCGAGAAGGAATTCATGGAGCCTTGTTGTTTCTGAAGTTGTTTGCCACTTGTATGTTGTTGGCACATGGCTATTTCCTCTTCGGTTCCCACACATTTTCCAATTTCGGAAGCCAAAAGATCTAAGACTCCTATTTCCAATTGAGTGCGATCCATCAATTTGTGAAACAAAGGTTTTTCGATGTCGCCATTTTGATCAAATACCGAAACCAATACCATACTAAAAGGCATTTTATTAGATAAAAAATGTACACGGGTTACATAACCATCTATGGTCTTTTCGATCACTGTCTTGGCTATTTGGTCTGTTCCGGCGTCCATTTCATAGGCCGATATTGCAGCACCCGTGGGCAAATTTGAAACTGGTTCAGCAAACTCTAAGTGGGTAATCGCACGTGCTCCGTCAGAAATAAAGGCAACGCCATGAGACAAAAATAAAGCTGTTCTTCTTGTGGGTTTCCGTTTAATTTCGATCGGAAAATGACCATTGGTTGTGCGAACAAAAGAGGTAGAATCAATGGCGGTTTGTATTGACCAAGATGTAGGTACAAAAGTCTGTAAATTGTTCAAATTAATGGAGGAACCCATAATCCCCACATGCGTTTTGTACAGCCCGTAACTACTGTTTTGTTGGTCACATCCTGTCCATAATAGACTACTGATAAATACCAAGGTCATGAATAAATAAGAGTGTTTCATGTCGTTAATGAATTTGTAGAATGAACAAAAAGCAGTGGGTATGATTTTGTTTATTGGAGGGAAATTTCGTGCATACGAGAAAGATTCCATTCTTGTGTCCAAATAAGGGCCTCAATGGTGGATTCAACTTCTAATTCCCTGAAAATACGTGGCAAGACATATCGCCGAATACGTCCCTCTTCCCGTCTAAGAATTAGAGTCAATTTTTCTTCAAGGGGTAAGTCAATAGCAGAAATAGTGGTAAAACCACTCCTGCCATCTGCCAACATAATTTGCTTACGGACGGAAGACAATACAGACCAATATTTGGCATGAATAACATACGGCTGTTTTGCATAAAGACTTTTAATAATAATATCATATACACTTTTTTCAGCGCGTTTATTGGCCGGAATGTCTTCAGGGAGTAAATATTTTGACTTTTTAATTTGGTGTAAAATCTCCTCTGATTCCATAGAGAGTTGACTTACAACCGTGTATCCAGCAAGACGAATGGTGTTGGTAAAGCCTTTGGAAATTCTGTGCAAAAAATCTATTTCTTCTTCTGATAAAGTGTAAAAATTCCGAAAATCTCTGTTTAATAAAATATCAGCACATTCTGGAGAGTAAAAGCCTGTTCGGCCTGAGGCAATTCCCAATACGGCTCTTTTAATAAGCGTTTTATCTTCATTCTTATGCAAAATGCCTTCAACAAGGCCCTTAAATGGCAATACAAAAGCCGACTCATGAACCAAGCCTGAAAGAATTAATATTTTAACGGGTATATTTTTATCCCGTATATATCGGACAACTTCCGTCCCAAAACGTCCATTACCTAAATCCACATCTAAGACAAGGACTTGCACCTCTTCTTGATGCTTTTCTATTAAAGATATGGCCGTATCAACATTCCGAGCTGTTGCAATTACTTCTATTTCTGAGTCAATAAAGTAGGTGCAGCAAGTATCCAAAAAGGCTCCATCATCTGCAATAATCACCTTAATTAATTCCATTATTTTTCTGAATTTATACGAAGGAAGAAGAAAACGAAATGGTAATGGTTGTACCATATCCGATGACAGACGCTATGGCGAAATGGGCACCAATAGACTCTGCTCGATACCTTATATTGGCAACTCCGGTGTGGTGGTTTTTAACAAGTTGGGATAAATCTTTTGGGACATGGAAACCTATGCCATGATCCTTGATAGACAATTGTGTCTGATACTTATTTGCATGAAGAGCAATGACTATTTCTTTTGATTTACTGTGCAAAAGACTGTTCCCGATGGACTCTTGCAAGATTCTAAAAAGTTGAACACCAATTTTAGTATCGAGGTGGGGTACTTCTTGAATAGACTTGTTGCGCTTGTTTTTATTGAGTTTAGAAGGAATTAAGTTTGGGTGCAAAATTCATGTTTTGAATTTTTGAGCTTTAAATTGCATAATCCTGCACAAATTTCCAGTATCATTTCAGCAGTC
>JAFLBZ010000055.1 GCA_017303715.1 Rhodothermia bacterium
ATAACGTTGGCGGGCAAGAGCTACAAATTGATCTTCGGTCATGGTTCGATACGGTTTATAATGAAAGGAGTCTAACTTCCTCAAAATACAACTTTTTACCACAAATGGGAAGTTTTGAAATGCACCCGACGCAAAACATATGTTGTGTGCTGTTTAATGTATTTTTGCTGCTAATAATATTTTGTATGGGTCAACTGGTTTTGGATAAAGATTATAATCAAACTTGAGTTGTGTAAAATGCAAATGTGTTGGTGAACGTTTTTTATAAGCATTTAAACCACTTCTTCCAACTGTTGCGATAGTCTGTCCTGGCGTTATTAATTGTCCACTTTTAACTAATATCTTATTGTTATGAGCATAATAAAAAAGGCTGTTTGTATATGGGTCAAATATCCAAACATATTTGCCACCTCTCAATTGGCTTGATGTGTCCCAATTATTCTCTATTGCTAATACAATACCGCCACTTAAAGATAAAACACTGACATACTTATTTGTTCTATCGTCTTTACAATCTTGATTATTATCTTGAATAAAAATGTCGTGTGCTGGATGCCCGCCGTGTTTGTTACCATCAAAATAATTATACCCACTTGCTATGTAACCGTTTACATTACCTCCACCAATGGCAGACAAATTATAACCCTTCAATGGGAAAATCCAAGTATCTTCTTTCCAATCCTTACCGCCTTGCTTGTAATATTCTGACTTTATTTTAGGAATTTGGTTTTGAATTTCTTTCAACGCTGACCCAAATCCTATTTTATTATCTCGTATTGCATTGTTTAATGTTTCAAATTTTTGGCATAGGGTAATACTTATTTTTGGGTTGGTTGCTTTGGTGGCTCTTTCATTATTTTCCTTCTTTTCTGTTTGTTCCTGTTTGTTGTTATTGCAAGACATAAAAAACAGGAATGCGAAAAATGTGATAACTTTATTCATAGCGTTGAATTAATTCAATGTTCCTTTTTTCGGTTTCAGTTAAGAAAGATGTGACATCATTGTATCTTGGTGTATACCAAGATTGCGATTCAAAATAAGCTTTCATATCAGCAGTTTTGAAAATGTAGCCATATCTTGCATAGATTTCATTCCGCATTATTTTCAGTTCATATTTATTTAGTTTTAGAATATCACTATTTGCCAAAACTCTCTCTGATGCTTCTTGGTATTTTCCTGAGCTGGTGCTTTGTGTATTTGATGTATTCCTTTCTTGATACGTTGGTTGAGTTGTCTGTGTTGATTCGATATTGTTTTTTGATTTTCCGAAGTCAAGGCTAATTACATATTTTATTGCGACAATTAATATAAGAAGTCCTACAACACGTCCTGCACCAATGAATACTGTTTTTTTATTTTTTCCTACCCACTCACCAATGTCAAAACTATTTGTCTGCGAAACGTTACTAACTGTCGCTTGTGGTTGAGTTATACTCTCTGCTGCCAGTGGAGAAGATGTTGTTGGCTGGGGTGCAACACTTACAACAATGTTGTGTGTTTTTTTCATTCGTAAGTAACTGATTAGTCCGCCAACACAAAGAGCTGTTAATGCTCCCCAATAAGGAAACTGAAAGTCAACATCAATTTGTCCTATTGCTTCTTTGTCAATCGCACTTTTAATTACAAACTGAAGAATGATTAACGAACCTGCTCCAATAGCACCAGCTCCTGTTCCTATAAGTGCTTCTCTTTTCTCTTTGATTAAGTAAGCACCAAGACCGATGATTGCAGCACCTAACGAAAGGATAGCCCACATACTTGCTGGAATTTCCGTCTCTCTACCTGTAAACATGTCGTTGTCTTTTAGCTCTGTCCCTGTAACGAGATTAATACCTGTCACAGAACCGATTTTTTGTCCGCCACATTTGAAGTCGCAAAATGTGAAAAAGAAAAAAATAATAGCAAGAGCAAATGAAGTAGGGATTAAAGGTCGTCTGCTCGCAATGTTGTCTGCCAATGGAACTTGAACGTTGATTGTCTGCTGTCCCGAAGCGTTGTTTGGATTTTCGTTTTCCATTTTTTTAAATTTAATTGATTAATGTTTAAAACTTTAAATGTGCGGTTAGATAAAAATAAAAAACATAGCGTTGGCCAGTGTGTGGTCAGTTTCTGTCCTTTTGTTCTGTAATTTCTATGTCTGTTTTCACCTGTCAAAAGGGTTTACTTTTCTTCTTGATTAATCGGTCGTTTTCTTGTTGCCGTGTTGTCTTTTACACTCGCAGGTAACATCTGTATTGCGGCAATATCCTTATTGTCTATAGGTAAGTTAACGGATCCAAGGGGCTTACAAACTTGGCGATAGTCCGCTGGGTGATATGGGTATTGAACTCGGTGGTCTTGGTGCTCTCATGACCCAAGAGGGCTTGTATATACCGCAGTTCCATACTTTGCGCTAACAAATGTGTTGCAAATGAGTGTCTTAATGTATGTACAGTAGTATAAGGATTTACACCAGATTTGTCAACGGCTTTCCTCAAAATCATTGGTACACTTCTTGCACTATAGGAGCCGTATTCTTGCCCTTCAAATGCCCAATATACAGGTTTATATGCTGCCATATATTCCCGTAAGGCAGTAGCCATTTTAATAGAAAGAATACGATATCGGTCTTTTTTCCTTTCCCGCCTTTGATAAACACTTTTGCTTGTAACCATAGGAGGTCGTCTTTTCTCATTTGGTCACACTTTTTAAGTCTTTGGAGAAGGGGATGCAAAAACAAAAATCATGATGTATTTTTGGGGTCTGAACCTATTCTATAATTCCTTATGCGTATTCAGAAGTTTGTAACCGGTCCGTTCCAAGAAAATACCTATGTAGTGGACGCAAACAACGAGGGCGTTCTGATAGACCCCGGTTGTGCCTCCAATACCGAAAGACGGCGGGTTTTGGACTATATAACCTCTCGTCGTCTCCAAATAAAACATATCTTGCTGACGCATGGTCATATTGATCACATCCTCGACCTGAAGTTTTTTTGCGATCATTTTGAGATGGGTTATCAGATGCATACCGAAGACTTACCGATGATTGTGGAGGCCGAACGCATAGCCAAGAAATATGAGCTGACGATAGACCCGCCCGATATGCCTACCGGATTCCTGACCGAACATAACACCATCACTTTTGGTTCAGCCCAGTGGGAGATTCGTCATACCCCAGGTCATTCCCCCGGCTCCATCTGCTTTTATGATGCGGCGAATGGCTTTGTCGTGGCCGGAGACGTGCTTTTTGCCCAATCCGTAGGCCGGACAGACCTTTGGAAAGGCGCTATGTCGGTCTTGGAGCAGAGCATCCGAACACAGCTTTACACGCTTCCTATCGAAACCGTGGTTTATTGCGGTCATGGCCGTGAAACCACCATCGGTGCAGAAATAAAGTCCAATCCTTTTGTACGAGGTGTGTCATAAACCAGCTTTTACGCTACGGATCAGGTGGATCAAAGCCGTGGCGGAGTGGAGTCCAGTTTTTCCCTTCGGTTCCGTATAGACTTCCTGAACCAGTAAACCATTATAGCCTGCACGGTGGAGTACGCCTAAGATTTCGGCAACGTTCAAGTGTCCCTTACCCAAGACCGCATCTTCCCAGCCCAAAGCGGTTGGTTTACCGTCCCGGAGGTGTACCACATCCACCCATTTTGCCAAATATTCGGCATTAGATACCACGTCTTCGTCCAACAAGAGCGCCGTTCGTGGATCCCAAGCTGCCCGAAGGTTTGGGTGTGCTACTTGCGTCAGAAAATCCACCAGTTGTTCCGCCCGCTCGAACAAACCGCCGGCCTCATTGATAACCGCCAATTTGATTTGGGCTTTGGCTGCTTTATCCGCTGCTTTCTGGAAAATACCTTTTGCTTTTTCCAAAGCCCTTACCCGATCCGAAGCAACCGCAGGTGCTGTAAATCCAGACACTTCGATGTGTGAACAATTCATTTTTTTGGCGAAGTTGATGGCCTCGTCCAATAAAAAAAGATCGTTCATCCAATTTTGGGTCTCAAATACAGCGCCTTCAAAGAGTCCCGGCAAAATGGCCATGACTGGCATCTCGGCATCGTCCAAGTGGTGTCGCAGACGTGGAAGGTTGATGTAAGGAACGCGCCCTTTCTCTACCATGCGTAACATAACCCCTTCTAAGCCCCAAAGCATGGTATAATATAGCGCCCGTTCGGGGTCAGGCGTCACGGTATCTGTCAATAAAACTGGGATCATTTATTCATTCTTTTGAATTTTATATATATGCAACTGCTATAGAATGTGAAATCGCTCAACACAAGATTACAAACAAGTTTAATAAACACAACAACTTAAACTCTATTCATAAACCAAGGTTTTTGTGTCATTTACTGTGTATTCGAACATAGTGCCGTTTTTGGAATGACAATTGCTTGTCGTCTTATTTAAATCGAAAACGTTTTAACCAATACTTTTCCGTTTGAAGACCAATTTACAAATAGCACTTGAAGCCTTTCAGGAAATAGAACAACATCTTGTTTGGATTAAGCGTATTCTCTGGATGGGCGGGATGCTTGCGCTTGGAACCGCACCCATTTTTTTGTACATGTCTGCCGATTTACCCACGCCTCCTTTAAGACAATCCGCCATTTATTATTTATTGGTGCTCTCGGCTTATTTAATGTACGGCAGTTTCACGTATCGAAAGTTGGTTTATTTAAACCGTTATTTTAGGTTAGAGCAACGATTTTTGCACCATCACCAAGCAGAGGATGGTCTTTGGCAAACCCTGCAAAACCCCGACAACATTTGGGCGCCCAGCTATACCTTTCAGTTTTTACGAGCAACACTGAAGCGTTATCTGCCGGATGAGTCAAACACGGAAAAAAAACCCGCACGATGGAAGGTTTTTTCACGAAAAAAGGCCGAACATCCGCTTTTACCCGCAGAACACTTTGACCAAACACTTGGCCAACTCTGTTTGCCTTGGGTCAATCTTTCCATTGCCTTTTGGGCGAGCATGGCCTGGATCATGTATCGTACTCCCAGCCGGATTCCAGACCTCATTTGGCAAAATTATGCCGGATGGTTTGCAGCTTCGGCAGTTGTCCTAATTCTTGCATTCGCTTTTGAAATTTGGGGTATATATAAAAGAATCGGGCTTTACCAAGCATTTCCCCGTTTACGTGAAGGCGTTATGGGTTTTTCTATGGATGTTTTACAAACGGTTCCCAATTTATTGCCAGATTGGACATCGCCTTTAGCGCATACCCCTCAAGAAGAGGTCAAAGAAGCGAAAGAAGTTCTTCACCTTCAGCAAATTGGCAAAAAGGCGAAGTCAAAACCCCAAAACCTAAAAAAGAAAAAAAATGCCCACACACCAGCCGCCAGTCTTTGGGTCACGGCCAACCCTGTAGGGAATAAACCAGTGGCGTCGCCGTCAAAACCGGAAGAGGTTCCTAATCTTTTTATTCCTTTGGACGTATTGCTCACCCTTCCGACAGCAGAAGTCACGTTAGAACCAGAGCCTTCGAGCCTCTCTGAACACTTTATGCTGACGGTAACTCCCGAACTAACCCACTCCCCTAAGCAAGACCCAGAACCAGACACCGAGGCGCAGGACTTCACGTTTGAAATGGATCCAGAACCGGATACCCTTACCGATGACTGGCTTCCGGTTCCCATCTATGGTGGCAAACCCATGGCACTTCCCCAAGCCATCTCGGAGGAAGACCTCCCGCGTATGCCAGAAAGACGGTGGGGGGACAGTCTATCCGTTCCAGAGTCCTTCGTACAAGACATGCCACAAAACCCAAAAGAAGTGATTTTTATCGGGAAACTTAGTTCAAATGCGTCTGGGCAAGCCGTTCTGACGATGCAGCCTATTGGCGAAACGGATCCTATCGTAAATTCAACGCTTGATGCCACAACATTCCCGACCCCGTCGGAGAATACGCCACTTTCCGAAAACCCGCTTTTACCCACATTTTCCTCTTTGGCCGATTTGGTTTAGCCCCGTACCAAGAAGTTATATTGGGATTTTCTTTAGGCGATACGACAAGTTATATCTTCTGACCGTACTATTAATGAATGAAGAATAGAAAATATCGCTCCGATGGTGCTACAACGGGTCGCCCACAGTTTGATTCACCCAAACTTACGTTGGTAGCAGTTTGGGATTTGTTGTCCATCATTAACCCAAAGTACACGTTCTTTCTACTTCTACGACGATTTATGAATCGCCCTAAAACACGTTCTTCCTTTCTTTGCATTTGGCCTTGCATCTTTATTAGACAACGACCGTAGGGTATTGGGTATTTAAAAACCAAAATCTTAACACACCATGTCACAAACAAAAGAACGCATTAAGCAATTGGAAATTAAAGGCAATGAGCTTGTTACGAAAGTAAAAGAACTCATTGAAGAAGGCAATACGAAGAAGATCATCATCAAGCGTGAAGGGAAAGTTTTGATGGAAGTGCCCTTGTCGTATGGCGTTGGCGGAACCCTTATAGCTGTTGCCTTTGCCCCCATATTGGCTGCCATTGGTGCATTGGCGGCATTGGTATCCGACGTCACCCTTGAGGTTGTCCCCAATGCGCCGGAAGACGACCTGCTTGAATCGAAAGATGAAGACCTTCCAGCATAACACCCCGTTCATTTTGGGCATTTTTCAACAACCACATCTCGTTTAGGGGTGTGGTTTTTTATAACGTGATTTCACGATCCGCCAATGGCTTCGCGGCCATTTTGCTACGAATTTTAAGCATATACATCAGTACGCCAACCATCACGACGCCGCCAAACACGCCGGGGCCATAACTGCCCAATTTGGCGAGCAATACACCACCGATAATGGGCGCGAGAATTCTGGTTAGGCTATCAAACGAAGCACCAATGCCTAAGACCTGCCCCACTTCGTGCGGTTCCACCGCTTTTGTAATTAGGGAATTGATCATCGTTCCTGCTAAACCCATTCCAACCGCAAAAAAAGTAATGACCAACAATAAAAAGGGGACATTCGTGGTCACTGCCCAACCAAACAAGCCCAGAATGAGGGAAACAGCACCGTATAAAAGCAATTGTGGTTCTTTATAGCGCCGAGACAAGTAACCAATCATGCCACCTTGCATGACTGCGGAGGCGAAGCCCACATAGGTTAAGACATAACCGGCATGTTGTGCCGATAGTGCAAGGGGTTGACCAGAGGCATACAGGGAAAAAACTGCTGGAAAGATACCGGAGGCTAAAGTTGTCCAGAAGCGCAACCGGAACAATGGCCCCACTTTAGGACGCACAAACGTCTGCCACATGATCGGTAGCCCCATCTTAGGGCGCGGCATTTGCAGAATCATGGCCCGTTTTTCGTTGGTCAAAGACTCTGGCAATGCGAGATAAACCATCGCCAAGTTGAAGGTGGACACCGCAAAAGCCACCCATGCCGGAACCGTATAGCCCCATTGGCTTAAAAATCCGCCCAATGCTGGTCCCAAGATAAATCCTAAACCAAAGGCTGCCCCGATCATCCCCAAGCCCTTAGCCCTGTTTTGATCGTCCGTCGTATCGGTTATGTAGGCTTGTGCAACAGAGATATTCCCGCCCGTTAAGCCATCAAGCATCCGGCTTAAAAACATGAGCAGGAGGATGAGTTTAAAGGCATTAGGCGTTCCATATCCAAAGACCCAAAACCCGATCGCTTCTGCCAGTGCCAGTAGTAAAAAGCCGATCCCTGTGCCAGCAACACTAATCAATAAAACAGGCCGTCGCCCACGGACATCCGACCATCGCCCCAGTAATGGCGCACCGACAAATTGTAGGAGGGCATAGGAAGCCACCAACAGACCAATCATGATCTCGCCGGCACCATATGCCTTGGCGTAATAGGGTAAAAGCGGGAGGATTAGTCCATACCCCAGCACATCTACAAAAAGAATCAGAAAGATGGTAAAAAGTTGACGATTTTGCATACTGCGTGGGTTAGCGCAAAGCGAGAAGCAAGGTTTTTATTTACACTTAAGATACACCTGATTGCCCTTAAAACCATACGTGGGATTGCATTATTAATACAACCCCACGTCTTAGGATTTCACGTTAAACCGTCGCTTATACCCCCGGAACTGGTGTAAGCCAACCATAAGGATCTTCCCCACGGATAACAATGTCGAAGAATTTGTCTTGGATGACGGCCGTTAAAGGCCCACGCTTTCCGGAACCAATTTTATAGTGATCCACCGACCGAATTGGGGTGATTTCGGCAGCCGTTCCTGTAAAAAACAACTCGTCTGCAATATAGAGGGCTTCGCGCGGGATTTGCCCCTCAACTACTTTCATACCCATGTCCTGCACAATGGTCAAGATGGCATCGCGGGTAATGCCAGGCAAGATAGAAAGTCCCGAAGGTGCAGTATAAAGTACACCATCGCGAATGACGAATAGGTTCTCGCCGCTTCCTTCGGCCACATAGCCATGTACATTGAGCATAATCCCTTCATCAAAACCCTTCAGGATTGCATCCATTTTTACCAATTGTGCATTCAGGTAATTCCCGCCTGCTTTAGCCAATGCCGGAAAGGTGTTGGGGGCCATGCGGTTCCAGTTGGCCACTTGGACATCCACCCCATTTTCAAGGGCTTCTGGGCCGAGGTATGCCCCCCATTCCCAAACAGCAATCATGGATTCCACTTTGTTTTTGAGGGGATTCACGCCGAGAGAACCCATCCCACGCCAAACCAATGGACGGATGTAACACGCGGGTAAGTTGGCCGTTTGGATTGTTGTGATGGCCGCGTCACAAAGTTGCTCCAAGGAATAAGGAACCTCCATGCGATAGATCTTTGCAGAATCCACCAAGCGCCGCATATGTTCTTCTAAACGGAAAATGGCAGAGCCTTTCTCTGTGCGATAACAACGAATACCTTCAAAAACCGAAGATCCGTAATGCAGCGCATGAGACAGGACGTGTACGGTTGCATTTTCATAGGGGATCATCTCCCCATTAAACCAGATTTTGTGTTCCATTTTGTTACGTCTTAATTGTATCGCCCAATTATAGGCTAAGATTTATTTTTGAGACCTATAAGGTAATTGCGGATCATCTTTGATACAAAGGTTGTATGGGCTTCCCTATGCGTTTTATTAAACAATTCGTGTGTACACCCAAAACAACATGCCGTTTAATTTTGAAGACAGTGTGGATTCTCTTACAGATGGCAAAAAAACGCTTTTAGGTTTAACTTTTTAAGTTTCTGGCAGCATTTTTGCATTTTAATTGTTTGCTACCTTTTGTACATTCATGCTCCCCCATTCCTCCCCCCCTCAGGTATTCGTTTTGCAGTATAGCGGTATGGTGACCGTGTTTACAACTTTTCAGGTCTGTACTTCATCGAAGAATATACCCCCGGTTGTCTGCAAAGTCGGCAAATTTTTTTAACCTAACTTAGCCGGAGCCTGCTATGGAGCGCACCAGCCCACACCAATTTTTATTTTTTGTTCTTCTGTTTTTCTGTTTTCATGCGGCTAAGGCCAATGTGATGCCGCGCACCCTTGGTACAACAAAAACGAATACCGATAGCTTGGAGGAACGGCTACAAAGCATGACGCTTTCCGAGAAATTGGGGCAAATGCTATTGGTGGATTTTAACGTGGCAGCCCTTCCGGGTGGACTAAAGACGCCCGATCAGGCGATTCGAGAATTGCACATTGGTGGATTTTGGATCCAAAAGAAAATGAATCCAGACCAACTCCGCCGCGCTATTTCACGCTTGCAGAACAGTACTGATATCCCACTTTTCTTTGCCGCAGACTACGAGCGTGGCGCCGGATACAATGGCAATGTCCTGACCGAGTTGCCCTCCAGTATGGCCATTGGCGCAACGCGCGATCCTCGAATGGCGGAATTGGCGGGACGGGTTGTGGCAAAGGAAAGCCGGGCTTTGGGCGTTAATGTGGTTTTTGCACCGGTTGCCGACGTAAACAACAACCCACAAAATCCTATTATTAATATCCGATCGTTCGGAGAAGACCCGCAGTTGGTTGCCGATATGTCGGAAGCCTTTGTACGCGGTGCAGAACGGGGAGGCTTATTGACCACCCTCAAACACTTCCCCGGTCATGGGAATACCGCAACCGATACGCACTCCGAACAAACCTCGGTTCCGGGTAAGCGCTCTGAATTAGACCGGACTGAACTGCGCCCCTATCATCAAATTTTACGCTCCAAAACGCCGCCAGCTTTTGTCATGACGGGACATTTGGCCGTTCCCGGATTAGACCCCTCCGGCGCACCTGCCACGTTTAGCAAAGCGATGCTCGAAGGCATTCTGCGGAATGAAATGGGATTTGATGGCATCATCATTACGGACGGCATTAACATGGGAGCCATCACCAAACATTATCCCTTTGAAGAAACCATTGTCAGGCCGATAGAAGCTGGGGCAGATATTGTTCTCTTACCAACCAATCCGCGACGTGCGATTGAGGCGCTTAAGGATGCTGTTTCCACCGGACGCTTAACAGAAGAACGCATTGACCAATCCGTCCGTCGGATTTTGCGTGCAAAAGAACGGATTGAGATACCACGCGCCTTGACCTCGGATACGGGTTATATGGCCGGAACAATTGCGATGGAGATTGGCTCCGAGGGGCCTGAACTTGCACAAATGATTGCCGACCGCGCCGTTACGTTGTTAAAGAACGAAGACGACACGTTGCCTCTGGCGGAAAACTCGCGGGTATCGTTGGTTCAACTCACTTTCCAACGCACGGCCAGCGGCTTTTCTGAAGCGATGGGCACACTTGCACGCGGCCTTTCTAATGCTGGACACACGGTTTCAGAATGTCGCGTAATGGCGGCTTCTAAGTTGTGTGATGCCAAAAATGCGACCATTTCCAGTATCATGAGCCAAGTGAACGAGTCGGATGTCGTGGTCTTATCGCTTTACCTTCGTCCGAGTGAGCGACGGGGTAATGTGGCCTTAAATGCAGACCAATCCGCACTCGCCCGTCAAATTTTGGCTTCGGGGAAAAAAGTTGTGGTCATCACCTTTGGTAATCCATACATCATGGATGAGTTCCGAAATGTAGATGCGCTTGTGGTTGGTTATGACCAAGCCAAGCATACCGCAAAAGCCATGTCGCGCTTGCTCACCGGTAACCTGCGTGCTTCGGGCAAACTTCCGGTGTCTTTGGAATATTTTGAGTTCGGGACAAATCTTGGTGTAAATACCCCATCACGTCGTTCGTCACCCGCCGAACCGCTGCGGAACTGGTCACCTTCTAAACCAGAAACGGGTTTAAGAACCTTCTAAATTATACGAAAAGCAATTTCTAAAGCCTCCGGCATATTTGCGGGAGGCTTATTTTATTTGTAAACCCTTGAGCAATAACTTCACAGCTCTTTTAAAAATGGGCATGGGATCCCTTGTTCACGCGGCGACCATTACCCGTTTGAGATAGTCAACATTTTCCTGTACAGACTTTGGCCCACCAAAAACGGCATTTCCGGCGACCAAGACATTCGCTCCTGCATTTACCAAGGTTCGGGCATTTTGGGCCGTTACCCCACCATCCACTTGCAAATATGGGGTGAGATGGAGGGCATTTAAACTGTTTCGTAGTCGGCGGATTTTATCGGTCGTCGAGGGGATAAATTTTTGACCTCCAAAGCCCGGATTGACGGACATGATGAGCACGAGATCCACATAAGGCAAGATCTCCTCGATGGCAAGGAGCGAGGTTGCCGGATTAAGGGTAATACCTGCTTTGATGCCCAAATCTTTGATGGCGTGAATGGTACGGTGCAGATGTGGGCAGGTTTCTACATGAACGGTAAGAATGTCCGCACCAGCCGCAACAAAGTCTTTGAGGTAACGATCTGGTTGCTCAATCATTAAATGTACATCCAATAAAGCACCTGTTTCTTCTTTTAGGGTTCCAAGTGCTTTTAGTACGGGTGGTCCAATGGTGATATTGGGCACAAAATGACCGTCCATAACATCCACATGAAGCCAATCTGCTCCGGCTTGGAGGGCTTCTCGACAGTGTTCACGCAGACGTCCGAAATCGGCAGAGAGAATAGAAGGTGCAAGCAAAGGTGTGGTATGGCGCATCTATCAACGGAATGGTTGTGGAGAACAGTCACAAAATAACAACATTGTGTTCAACTCATTTCGAGATTTCAAGAAGTCCGTTGATTGGCATCATGAAAAAGATGTGGGTAACATAAGGATGTAAATGCCTTTTCGAAAACACGGTATTAGGGTGCTGCTCGGAATATTGACCTGTGTTGGTGCGAACAACTTTTCGATTTCAGCATGGCTGTTTCGGCATTTTTCGTTCAACACATTATTTATAAAGGACAAAGAACTTGTGTCGGTGCATGACACACTTTGGGCGAAATCATGATGGGGATAACCAAAAAAATCGCCGTATGTAGCGGCCTGATTTGCCACCTACTTACGACGATTTTGATCTTTTCTTTATAATGTCTGAAAAATTTGATGAGGGTCTGTATATGACGGTAGGGCTTTAGAAACCGCCACCCATTCCTCTAAAACCACGACCTCGGTTTGGCATAGCTCCAGCGCGTGGTTGCCGCACCCCACCTCTTTTCATACGTTGGTTTTGGGCATTGGCCTTTTCCATCTTTTTACCTGCGGCCATGGCGCGATGAATCTTCACGATTTCGAGTTGTTGTGGTGTCAAAATGCGTTCGTGGGCTGCTTCGGCATCTTGCGCAATGCGCTGCATCTCGTTACGATTTGTATTCCGGTCGGTGGGTTTTCCTTGCTGACGTAATGCCTGTATTTTGTTCTGTGTTTCCGTGCGGAGAGCTACCAATTGGTTTTGTTGGCTTGGCGAGAGTTTGAGTGCCTCTGCCATTGCACGTTGGTTCGCTTCACGCATCGGGTTACGCGGCATTTCGGAGCGGTATTTTTCCATCAGGGTTTGTTTCTGTTCTTGGGTAAGCACCCGACCAATGGGGCCAAGCGGCGTCATATTCGGCTTATCCTTTCCCCTATGTCCCTGCATAAAAGGGCCACCAAAAGATGAGGCGGCTTTCATACGTGCCTTCCCTTGTTCCATACGTTCAAAAAGTTGCGCTTTTTGCTCTTTGGTTAGCGTGGTCTGGAGGTCAGCGGCCAAGCGCCAAGAAAGTTCCATACGGTTTTCCCGCATTTCCTGACGGTTATTTTGTGCGGAAACGGTGGTTGGCAGCAGGCCGAAAAACATCAGGGCTAATCCGGCAATGCCCAGAACAGAAGTAAAGGTTTTTGTTTTCATGACATATCTGTATTTAAAAGTGAAACAACTTGTTTTGCTACACCCAATTTAACGAAGCCCCAATCGTCAAGTTGTCACAGACCTGTTGCACTTTTACGCCATTGATGTAAGATGTTTGTGGTTCAATTTGCACACGCTCCTAATTTAAATGAGCGTTAAGTATGCAATTAAAATGAATGATATGCCTTTATTTTGGACAAAAATTTGTATTTAGAGGAATTAACACAACAACCAATCACAATATTTCCTTCATCATGCTTGAGTGGCAGGGTCGTACTAAGAAAATCCGGCGTCGGCAGGCTGCACTCAGCCAACAGTCAGTGATCAACGCAAACGCCTGCCATGACGCTAGCTTCGTTAACCCATAACTCACATTAAGACCCGCGACATCTTCGGAATCCTACCGCTTAGCACCTCGCCGCATACAAAGCTGCAAGCCTGCTTAAGCTCATCGGTACCAGCGCGACAAGACCGCCGGAGGCATTCCCAACAAGAATGTGATAAAGAGAGCCACATTCCAGATTTGCTGCAAAACCCTTCCGTTTTTCTGGAACCGACGTGCAGAAGTGATCACTTCTATCGGTAAAAAAGCCCATTGACCCATCTTCCGTAAGGCGCGTACCAAGAGTGCATCCTCAAAAAGCGGCTCCATTGGGAATCCGCCTGCTTGTTCATAAGCTGTTTTCCGGACAAAAATGGCACGATCACCAAAAACCATACGACGGATGGGCAAGCGGGTGAAAAGTCCGTATATCCGCATCAATGGGCGAGCATCATCAAACCGTAATCGGAAACATCCGGCAATAACCTCTTGTTTTTGAAGTGCTTTTCTGATCTCCGAAAAAGCCTCTGGTGGGAGTAAGGTATCGGCATGGAGGAAAAGAAAGACCTCCGTTTTTTCCACCGATTTTGCCGCAAGGTGCATTTGCAAGCCACGCCCTTTGGCCACCTGTAGCACCGTAGCCGAAGGTATAGCGATTTGGCAAGTGGCATCTTCAGATCCGCCATCGGCCACGACCACCTTAAACGGCGGCTCTTGTTTCAAAACCGCCTCCAAGGTCTGGGGTAGGTATTTTTCCTCGTTAAAGGTTGGTATGATAACCGTGATGTGGTGTGCAGGTGAGGACATTTGGCTGGGTCGGATTTTGACGAAAAAGTACTTGTTTTTGGGCTATATTGGGTGAATCTTAGAAGATAAACGCCCACAACCATCTTTTAAAATTAAACAACAAGACTTTGTATCCAAATAATGCCCGAATTGGCGTAGTGCAATGGAGTATGCACGCCTCGCCGGAAATGGCGAGGCTTAAAAAACGGATTGCCTATTTTGTGCGTTCAGTGGCTTCGTATCAAGCCGACTTTGTGGTTTTTCCTGAATTTTTTGTTGCGCCTTTGATGGCTCCGTATTTCCATCTGACGGCAGCACAGGCGGCTCGTGAATTGGCCTCGCATAGCCACGAGATTTTAGCATGGTTTTGCGAATTGGCAGGTAAGCACCGGATTAATATCATTACCGGAAGTATGCCCGTTCTTGAACAAGGCAAGTTGCTAAATCGGGGCTATGTTTGCCACCGAGATGGGAGGGTGGAACATTACGAAAAAGTTCATGTCACCCCCGATGAGTCCGCAACATGGGGCATGGCCGGAGGCGAGAACTTTCGCACATTCGAGACCGATTGTGGCAAAATTGGCGTGCTGATTTGCTACGACGTGGAGTTTCCCGAGTTAAGCCGCTTGCTCGCTGCCGAGGGAATGCAAATCCTGTTTGTGCCATTTCTGACCGATGTAGCCAGTGGCTTCCGACGGGTGCGGTATTGCGCACAAGCACGGGCGATTGAGAACGAATGTTATGTGGTTATTTCGGGCTGTGTGGGATTGGCAGAGGATGTGCATAACTTGGAAACACATTATGCGGCTTCAGCGGTTTTTACACCGTGTGACTTTGCCTTCCCTGCTGATGGCATTATGACGGAAGCAACCCCCAACACAGAAATGCACTTGATTGCAGATGTGGACTTTACCTTGCTCCGAGACTTGCACGAGTCTGGAAGTGTGCGCAATCTAAAAGACCGTAGAACCAACCTGTATGAGGTGGTGGATAAGCGGCAGAACTCTTGACTTGCGAAGGCGTTTTCCATGTCTTTATGAACCCACAAATATCATGACCTTTGAAGAATACCGCCAATACGATGCACTTGGTCTTGCGGCATTAGTCCGAACAAAGGCCGTTCATCCAAATGAATTACTCGAAACCGCACTCGCTCGTTTGGTTGAGGTAAACCCCAAACTTAATGCCATAATAGAACTCTTTCCAGATCGGGCACGGCAACAAATGGCCTGTCTCCAGCAAGATTCACCATTTTATGGGGTTCCTTTCCTGATCAAAGACTTGCTGATGGAGCTTGCTGGAACACCATACCGCATGGGGAGTCGCGCAATGGGCGACTTCCAGTCTAAAGAAAACAGTTGGGCAGCAACCATTTTGGAGGAGGCGGGATTACTGATTTTCGGTAAAACCAACCTACCCGAATTCGGCTTGACCGTCACCACCGAGCCAGAACGTTTTGGAGCCACACACAACCCGTGGAACCTTGCACACTCGCCTGGTGGCTCCAGTGGTGGATCGGCAGTGGCAGTGGCCAGCGGGATTGTACCGATGGCTTCGGGCGGCGATGGCGGCGGCTCCATTCGGATTCCGGCGGCAAATTGCCATATTTTCGGTTTAAACCTAAACCCTAAATTAATAGGTAATAGATAACGTAAATTTTGGTAAATATTTGATTTGAAGGCGATTTTAGAGGCTATTATCTATTCCCTACTCATTCATTAGGTAATAGATATGATTCAACTCAAA
>JAFLBZ010000056.1 GCA_017303715.1 Rhodothermia bacterium
TTGGCAATAATCATGGATTTACTGATTTAATGCTTTGATAAAATTAATTAATTTTGCAAATTGTTTTTTCGAACTGTTAATTTATTTCGTGAAACGCTTTAGTTGCATAGAAAACTTGGTTTCATCCACTTTTTTATTATCGTACTCCTATAAAAATCGGCGAGGAATTATTCTTGGATCTATCGTACACCAGTAACGGAGACCAGTAGAAGATGCTGAAATTTTTGAATATAATATAAGGCGGTCTATAACAAGAGGGCAACTTTTGGGGTCGTTTTTTGGCAAGCTATTCAGAACATATCATTTTGGTTATCGAAGTTAATTGATGGAGCAAATCTCGTGGTTGCGTATTGAACGGAAGGAGGTGAATGTAAACGCCTAAATTATTTGATTTGAATACCCATCATATAAGATTCGTAATGTACGTTAAACAAAAAGCCATTCCGTTTGGAACAGCTTTCAAAAAACAAGTGATAAAGTGTATTTATGCAGCCTGTTGTTCGGGTTGCCGATTTTTCAATTCAGCATCTAAAAGATACAAACTTGGCCCAGATCCTCCGATAAGTTTCAATTTTTCGATGATTTGGCTTGCATTGTCCTCTTCTTCCACTTGCTCATCAATATACCAATGCATAAGGGTTTGGAGGGCGAAGTCTTTTTCCGTGACGGCCAAGCTATACAATTTATGGATCCGCTGTGTGATGTGTTGCTCATGCTGCAAAACCGCTTCAAAAACCTGAAGAGGTGTTCCAAAAACAGCCGGAGGAGCGGCAATCGCCTTCAACTCAATTTTTCCGCCACGCTTTAAAAGGAAATCGAACAATTTGGTGGCATGCATGGTTTCTTCTTGCCATTGTAACCGGAGCCAATGACCAAACCCGCCAAGATTTAAGGACTCCATGTATCCTGCCATGGCTAAATACAAATAGGCAGACTCAAACTCTGCCTGTATCTGATCATTAATTGCAAATTGGACATTATTTTTCATTTTTTATTCCTATAATACATAATTAGTGTGGGTTCCAGTGTTTATTGAAACGAAGGTGTAAGCGTAATGATCCACCTTTAGCCGAATTTTAAATTAGATCTTATTGGGCATGAATGTACCTTTCATAAAAATGCCCAATTCTTAAAAGTAGAGTGGTCAAAATAAATTTGGTAGCGAAAAACGATCTTAGGTGCAAATGAACAAGCCTGCCTCTGCGGCAATCGGGGTGAGTATGAACTTGCGAGACGTAGCGTCAGAGTTGCATGATTAAATATGCCCAGAGCATGAGGGCTAAAGCAAAAAACTCTGCGGTCAAAACTATACGGGTCGTTTTCATGGCCTTATTGATTTTTGGGGTTGCATATAGAACTCAAGATATTATATCAACGAGAAAAGGCCATACATAGGATCACTCCTTGTACAGCCCTTCCTCTTGTCTATCAGCGTTCCACAAAGGATACACCTCTTTTAGAAAGAATGACCAATGGCCGTGTTTTGTTTTACCAAACCCAATCCATTGCCATTAGAACCTACTGATACTTCACGTTTTGCCAAAATCACTTTTAAATTGCTAAGGCTTGAAAGTGGGTTTTAGCTGCACTTTTATCACCAATTCCCTAATCTGTTAAAGATTTTTCAAGTCATTTGTATCTTCTCTAAAAAAACTGGCTTATATTTTCAGTTTTACACGCCCCCCTATCAACCCTCAACGCAAGCAACCTACCCACCATTTGCATGACCGTTAAGTGTACAAGGGCGTTACCTTCCTCCATCCAACCCAAACCAATATGAAAAAACTATTTATTATACTGGCAGTATTATCCAGCACACTTACCAGTTGGGCACAAGTAGTCCGTGTTACTGGTAAAGTAACGGACGATACAGGAACCGCACTGATTGGGGTTACGGTACAAGAAAAAGGAACCATGCGTGGAACCGTAACCGATGTTTCCGGCAATTTTGGCTTGTCTGTACGCGAAAATGCAACTTTGGTCGTCAGCTATGTGGGTTACGTCACCAAAGAAATTATTTTGCAAGGTGACCGTAACCTCTCCATCACCCTAAGCCAGAATACCGACCTTATCGGCGGGGTAGAAGTGGTGGGTAGCCGTAGCATGAACCGTTCAGCTACAGAGACATCGGTTCCTGTGGACATTATCTCCATTTCCGAGGTCACAAGCAGCAGCGGGCAATTAGAAATGAGCCAATTGTTGCAATATGTTGCCCCATCCTTTAACGCCAACCGTCAATCGGGTTCAGATGGTTCCGACCATATTGATCCGGCATCTTTGCGCGGCTTAGGCCCAGATCAAACCCTCGTGCTTATTAATGGTAAGCGCCGCCACCAATCGAGCCTCATCAATTTCTACGGTTCTCGTGGTCGCGGAAATACAGGAACAGACTTGAATGCCATTCCTGCCTCTGCGATTGAGCGTATCGAAATCTTGCGTGACGGAGCCGCTGCACAATATGGTTCAGACGCCATCGCAGGGGTCATCAACATTGTTCTTAAAGAAAAAACGGACGCTTTGGAGGTGAATGTAAATACCGGCATGTACAGTGCTGGGGATGGCCAACAGGCGCAATTGGCTTTGAACTGGGGAAAAAGCCTTCTAAAAGGCGGTTTTGTACACATCACTGCCGAAGGAATGACCCGCGACTATACGAACCGCCCGAACGATGAGACCTTGTTTCCGGGTAGTAGTGCCCGTGAATTTGTGGGCGATGCAAAGTCACTTAGTGGCGCATTTTTGGTTAATATGGCCGTTCCTATAAACAAGATGAAGTTCTACCTGAATGGGGGTTATAGCCATCGTTTCTCGAACAACCATCAATGGACGCGCTCAGCAGATAACCTCAGGCGGAATGTCAAAGAAATTTATGCAAACGGTTTTACCCCACAGTTAGAAGGAACCATTAGCGATCCCTCTATTTCTTTTGGATTAAAAGGCAAACTGAGCGAGTGGAATTGGGACTTGAGCAACTCTTATGGCGAAAACAAGTTTGATTACCACTCTACGAATACCCTCAACGCCTCTTGGCAACCCCGCACGTCTTCCCCTACCGAGTTTTACGATGGCGGATTTAAACTTAGCCAAAACACGACCAATCTTGACGTAACGCGCTATTTCCAAAAAGGGGTAGGTAAAGGCTTTAACATCGCTTTTGGGGCGGAATTTCGGCAAGAGCGGTATCAGATTTTTGCTGGCGAGGAAGCTTCCTACAAAAACTACGGCGCTATGGTCATGACGGATGAGGGCCTTGCCTTGGCAGCGGGTGGCGCACAAGGCTTCCCCGGATTCCAACCTTCGGACGCAATCAATGAAAGCCGCAACAACTTTGGGGCATATGCAGATGTGGAATTAGACCTTAGCAAACAATTCTCCCTAACGGCTGCCGGACGTTTTGAGAACTACTCCGACTTTGGCAGTACCATCAATGGTAAAACTTCGCTACGATATGCCGTTAGTCCCGCATTTGCCCTTCGTGGCTCCTTCAGCACAGGGTTCCGCGCACCGTCTTTGGCGCAAATTTATTTTAATTCCACGATTACCAATTTCATTGCTGGTAAGCCTGTGGACAACCTGATTGCACGTAACAACGGAAGTGTTGCAAAAGCACTTGGGATTCCAGCCTTAAAGCAAGAAACTTCGCAAAACATCTCGGTGGGGATGACAATAACACCTGCTAATGGCTTCTCGCTAACGGTAGATGCCTATCAAGTGGACTTAAAAGACCGCATAATTCTCACCGGAGTATTTAGCGACGAAGACGACGCCATCGGTAGTATTTTGAAAAGCTTAAATGTGGGTGGTGCCCAATTCTTTACCAATGCGTTGGATGCTACCACTAAAGGCTTAGACGTAGTTCTAAACCATAGCGCTTTTGTGGGAGAAGGCCGCTTAAGAACAAGTCTTGCAGCGAATTTCAACGACTTGGAAATCGGAGACATCAAAACCACCGATAAATTAAAGGGCAAAGAAGATACCTACTTCGACATCAGGGAACGCTACTTCCTCTTGGCCTCGGCGCCACCAAGTAAATTTAACCTTGGCTTTGATTATAAGCTGAACAAACTTTCCGCAAACCTACGTTTTACCCGCTTCGACAAAGTAACCTTGGCCAACTGGAATTATGACGAGGCCGATTTGGACGTGTACGATGCAAAAGTCACGACCGATCTGGCCATTGGTTACGATCTCGCCAAAAACATCCAACTGAATCTTGGGGGCTCAAACATCTTCAATGTCCAACCCACCAAACAAGATCCCGGCCTAACAGAAAGTGGTGGAATGTGGGATGCTGTGCAGATGGGGATTAATGGCGCTTTCTTCTTCGCCAAGCTCGGATTCCGGTTCTGATAGACCTACAATCCCTAAATTTCAACCCCGTTGTGTATTTCAGCGGGGTTTTTTATAAGAAACGGCCAATATCCTAAACAAACCACAAAAAATTCGGCGGCAATGCGTTTTATTCCGGTTCCCCAAACACTATTTTAAAGAATTGTATTTACCTACATCTGTTCCACCAATAGAGATACATGACAAGTTACGGCTCATTTGAGGCAGTTATTGGCTTAGAAGTTCATGCCCAGCTTAAAACACTGTCCAAAGCCTTTTCCCCCGATTCTGCCGCGTTTGGGGGCGCACCCAATTCCCATGTGGATCCCATTAGTTTGGCACATCCGGGAACTTTACCCGTGTTAAATAAGCGCCATATTGAGTATGCGATTTTGATGGGATTGGCCACGAACTGCTCCATAGAACGTCACTCTATTATTGCCCGTAAGCATTATTTTTACCCTGACCTACCAAAAGGGTATCAGATTTCGCAATACGAAGCCCCTATTTGCGAAAATGGCTGGTTGGATGTAGCCTTTGAAGGTGAAAAGGGATCGGAAATTACCCGCATCGGACTAACCCGTATCCATATTGAAGAGGATGCCGGAAAATCTGTTCATGACCACGATCCGTATTCAACACTTATAGATGTAAACCGCTGTGGCGTCCCTTTGTTGGAAATTGTTTCGGAGCCGGACATCCGCTCTGCTAAAGAAGCCACTGCATACCTACAACTCATTTGGCAAATGGTTCGATGGTTAGACATCTGCGATGGAAATATGGAAGAAGGTTCCCTTCGCTGTGACGCCAATATTTCCATCCGACCCAAAGGTGAAACCAAATTAGGAACGAAAGCCGAGATCAAAAACATGAACTCGTTCCGGAATGTGGAGCGGGCGATTGACGCCGAGATTACACGCCAAATAAAGCTTGTCACTGCCGGAGGAGAAGTGGTACAAGAAACACGTTTGTGGGATGCCAACCTCTTAGAGACCCGCCCAATGCGTTCTAAAGAAAGGGCACATGATTACCGCTACTTCCCAGACCCTGACTTGCCTCCAGTGGTGGTCTCGGATGAAATGTTACAACAAATTGCGCAAAAACTGCCCGAATTGCCCGAAAACCGCCGGAAACGCTTCATCAAAGACTTGGGGCTTCCCACCTATGACGCACAATTGCTTACCGGAGATCGTGCTCTTGCCGATTATTTGGAAGAGACCTTGGCTTTGGTCGAGACTGAAAACCAAACTTCTATCCAAGAAAAGGCAAAGGCAGTGTCTAATATCATGATGACCCATGTACTCAGGGTTCTAAACGAGAACAACCGTTCAATTACTGCATTTGCCATTACCCCGAAACGACTTGCAGCACTTGTTTCCTTGAGAATGGCCAACAAAATTAGCTCGACTGGTGCACAAGACCTCTTCGCATTACTTTTAAAAGAAGATGGGACGGCAGCGGAATTGGCAAAGGCGCACAACCTGCTTCAAATATCGGATGCTGACGCATTATTGCCCACCATACAGTCCGTTTTGTCGGATTTCCCAAAAGAAGTTGCAAAGTACCGAGACGGAAACCCACAACTGGTCGGCTTCTTTATGGGCCAAGTCATGAAGCGATTTAAAGGCTCACCAGATCCAAAGTTGCTTCGTCAGATGATTGCGGAACAAATCTCCGCACGTTCCTCCACTTAACACCTTCGCAAGAATGGTTTTCGCAGACCTCAACAAACGCAGACTCTTATGGGTACTCTTGGCCACGATGGTGATGGCCGGCGCAGCCATTGGTGGTACTTGGTGGTGGCGAAAAAAACAAGCCGAGGAGCGAAAAGCGAGATTAGCACTGGAAGCAAAGAAAAAACAAGTAAAGAAAGAAGTACTCCCACCTATCCGCCCCATAAAAGGCGACTCCATAGAAGCCATGATCCGGTCTAATCGCAGAATCTCCGACTTTTTCCGCGAAGATTTCCGGCTACAAAACTTTCGCCTCGATACCACCGTCACGTATGCTTATAACTTTGTTGATCTTAATGGGGATGAAAAAGATGAAGCCATTGTTTTTCTTGAGGGCAATGGCATGTGTTACACCCAAGGTTGCGCACTGGTCATCTTGGTACGCAAAGAAGGTAAATATGAACTCAAGTCCGCCATTATTCCCGCAGAACCACCCATTTTTATCAGCAACCGAAAAACCAATGGATGGCGAGACTTGGTCGTGAATCTGCTTTCCAAAGACTATAGTCCAGCCAGCCAGCGGGTCGTTCGATACCTATCCAATGAAGATGGTTATGGTTACCCCGTAGATCCGAATTCGCTACCTAAGCCATGGCCGGAAGTCATGGATGAGGGACTGACCATCTTGGCCGAGCAAGGCGAGGACTTGTATAAATTCCGCTTCTTGCCCGATAGACGACAGAAAAAAAACAAACGATTAAAATAAAAACCAACGCCCTGAACCGATGCCCACGGGCGTCTTTGTTGACATGAAACAAATTCTTATTGCCCTTTTATTGCTTGTCGCCTCCCTAAAAGGCACTGAAGCGCAAGATATATCCGGAAAACTAACCGGAAAAATCACCGTCTCCAAAGAATTGGATCCAGCCCAAGACTTTTCTGGATTTGAAGTTTTGGTAGGCTTTAAAACATCCGAAACCGCTGCCGTGGATACCATCGGTTATGCCGTTACCGATAAAACCGGCGCATTTTCGATGAACCTTCTTGCAAAAGAGCGCGGGATTTATCCACTTATGATCTCCCGCCGTGGTGCAATGGCTGCATCAGGCGAAATAATTGTGGCGGATGGCGATGAGTCCACCTTACAAGCAACCCTCCCTACACGATCCCTTCGGGTGATCTCTGCTGAAAATGCCGCTTGGCTTGCCCTGAAAAATGCCCGTGCACAGCATAAGCAATCCCTTATTGATGCATTATCGAACGATGGTAACAACACCAATTCTTTAAAAAATGTGGTTTTGCTCACCTCAAACCTCATGTGGGACTTAGACAAAACCTTCGGCGAAAAGTCTGTAGGTGCACAGTTGGGCAAAATGGAAGCCATTACCATGTTGGTTGGTTGGGACGACTCCTTGGCCGTTGCCCGCGCCCAAACCATCTCGCCAGACGTACCCGGCTATGTGGAAATGGTGCGTACCCTTCGCCGCGCACTTGTACGCACACAAGGACAAGAAAAAGGGCTTGCCGCTTTCCGGACGTACTTGAACAAACTGACTGATACCGACAAAAAAGCACCCTTATTTGCCGAGTTGGTCATTGCCCGGATTGATAGCCTGCAAAGCAAAGAAGCACTCGCCGCCATTGCCGAGATGGAACGCACCTATCCCGATGGACGATGGAAAACATTCCTCCAAAATGCTACCTATGAGGTAAACAATCTTCTCCCCGGCTTACCCGCTCCGAACTTCTCCTTAACAACCAAAAACGGGCAAACCTTTTCCCTCGCTGGGCTAAAAGGAAAGTACATTGTGCTGGAATTTTACAGCCCAAGAGACACCGTTTACCCCAAACAACTTCCCGAAATCATGGGCTTATACCAAACCTTCTCGACGAAGAACGTGACGTGGCTTTCCATTGCCTTAGACCCCGAAAAAAGTGTTGTCGAGACGTTTGCGCAAAATCGTGAACTACCTCCACTTCAGATACTCGAATTGGAAGGAACCAAAGCGCCCATTGCAAAAGCATATAATGTGAATTATGTCCCCCTTCGGGTTTTCATTGGCCCTGACGGGAAGATCATCGGTAAATATGTGGCCAATGCCTTGGGACTATTTGCGGACGCACTCTATAAACATGTTAAATAAAAGATCCCGAATTATCACATAGACATGAAGAACAGAACTTTTCTTATTGCCGGAAACTGGAAAATGAACACCCTTCCATCAGAGGGTGTTGAACTTGCAAAAGCCATTGCAACAAGCCAAACTTCAGCATTTACGACCGTTGAAGTGTTGGTTTGTCCGCCTTCTACCCACCTTTCATCCGTTTTGGAGGCAGTGGGGACTTCTGGCATAAAAGTTGGGGCGCAAAACATGCACCAACATACAAGTGGCGCTTATACAGGCGAAATTTCTGCGGCCATGATTCAAGCCATTGGCTGCACCCATGTGATACTGGGGCACTCCGAACGGCGGCAATATTTTGGAGAGACCGATGCCCTTATCAACCATAAAATAAAACAGGCACTTGCTCACAACCTCACCCCAATCGTCTGTATTGGCGAAACCTTTGACGAGCGCGAGGCAGGTCAAGAATTGGAGGTTGTCACTCGCCAAGTAGAAGGCGCACTCGCAGAACTTTCGACGCAAGAAGCCGAGAAACTGGTTTGGGCTTATGAACCTGTATGGGCCATTGGTACGGGGAAAACGGCCACACCCGCTCAAGCACAAACCATGCACGCGGCCATACGGAACCTGCTCGCAAGCTTGGTCAATAAGCAAATGGCCACCCAAGCCCGTCTGCTGTATGGCGGGAGTTTGAATGCGGTCAATGCCCCAGAATTGCTTGCGCAAGTGGATATTGATGGCGGACTGATTGGTGGAGCTAGTCTTAAATCGGCTGATTTTGGTACAATCATCCAAACCGCTTATGGCCTTTCGGCCTAAGTCTTGTTCCGGCGGGTGAATGGAACCAAAACCCTTTGAAACAATTACATGAATCCATTCACCTTTGTACTTCCGGATTATGATTAATAAAACGTCGTTACTGGCTTTTTTTGTACTGCTTTGGGCAATTAGCGGATGCTCCGGAACCAAAAAACCAGTTGACTCGCCCAATGCAGGACGAACCCTTGCCTATGAAGAAGGCGTCCCCAATTTTGATATGGAGGCTATCCCCACTTGGCGTGAAGACCAAGCAGGCGTAGATTTGTATGTTGGGCTTCCCTATCGTTCGCTCATCTTTTTACGTACTGAAAACACCTTCCATAGCAAATATGAGGCAGTTTTCCGTATTCTGGATGAAAAAGGAAAAAGCACCCTCCGCGAAGAGTCGTTTAATGACACCATTTCCATAGATGATTACGACAAAACACAGTCTATCGAAACCATCAACATCCAAAAACGGTTCTTGGTACCTCCCGGAACCTATACCATTGAGGTGGTACTCACCGATGCTAATTCTCGAAAGGAAGCTACCCGCAGACAACGTTTAACCATTGCCGACCTTGCTACAGGCAATGTTAGCATCAGCAGGATTCTGGTGGAAGGTAGGAGCGTTACATCGGGCTTTAAGCCTTTGGTGGCGTATCATACAGGATCGGACATGGACTCGCTTCGGGCGGTTGTTGAGCTTTACAATGCAGATTCCGCACCCGAAGTACAAGCCCTTATGGTGTTAATTTCGCTGCCCACAGACCGTAATCCCGCACAGCCACCCTATTGGTTTACCCCGACGTTAGGCTCACTTACGCAACAGGGCGTTTTTTACAACCGAGGCGATACACTACAAGTCACGAGAAGAAACATCCAAAATGTGTCTTCGGAGGCCATCATTGAGTTTAACTTACCCAAACTCAAGCCGGGAACGTATCGTATTTTTATTTCAATAACGGCTCCACAAAAAGGTAGTGTCGGACAAACGACGCTCTTGTTAAAAGAAAAGCGTGACCTTTCAATCAAATCTCCGGGATTTCCCCGTATCGAAACCTTGCAACACATGATTGAGCCACTCGCCTATATTGCCTATAAACGCGAAATGCAAAATATCTTGAAAGCAACTTCCGTGGAAGACTTAAAGACGAAATTCGATGCCTTTTGGGGTGAAAAAATGCCAAGCCGTCAATCAGGACTGAATACCATAAAGGAGTTTTACAGCCGAGTTGAACAGGCCAATCTCTATTTTTCTACGCATAAAGAAGGTTGGAAAACCGATCCGGGGATGGTTTATATCGTCATGGGCGCACCCCAATCGGTGGACGAGCAATTTGATGCCGAGGTTTGGCGCTATTCCTATTCCAACCGCGACCCACTTTCTACTTTTGTGTTTCAAAAAGTACGGCCAACAGAAGGTGACTTCATCAATTACATCTTGGTTCGTAACCCTTATTTTGAACAAGAATGGCTTCGGCAAATTGAACGGTGGCGGTCTGGCCAAGTCTTCTAAAGCCCATTTATATAGATGTTCAACTTGAAATTTTCTATGTAATTTGGAGTTAAGTGAACAACAACGTTTATACGAACGGTACCACTTTTCGCAAGATGGAAGTCAAATCTACGTTGCCTTAATCCTATTTTCTTTTTCAACATTTAACGCAGACCGACCATGACGACAAACCGTTTAGAAGCCTTTAGCGATGGAGTTTTGGCCATCATTATTACCATTATGGTGTTAGAATTAAAAGTTCCAGAAGGTGCTACTTTCCATGCCTTAGAACCATTGTTACCCAAATTTTTATCCTATCTATTTAGTTTTATCTATGTTGGCATTTATTGGAACAACCACCATCACCTTTTCCAAGCGGTAAAATTTGTTAATGGTAAGATACTACTCGCCAACCTGAGTTTGTTGTTCTGGTTGTCCCTCCTACCTTTTACAACAGCTTGGATGGGCGGAAAGCAATCCGGTTGTCCTCTATGGATGTAATCTCCTTTTGTGCGCCATAGCCTTTTACTGGTTAGAAAAGGCAGTTATACAATACGAAGGGCCGGAATCTGTGCTTGGCTCGGCTGTTGGAGATCGTCTAAAGGAAAAAACCTCCCTTATAGCATATGCCCTCGGTACCATCTTAGCTTACTTTTATCCGATCGCGGGTATTGCATTTTTCTATTTTACTGCTCTACTCTGGTTCATCCCCGATAAAAGGATCGAAAACACGTTAAAACAATAATGTACCGCCCTCCAATCTGTAAAGAGGAATTGCTTAAGCCAATCTAAGTTATAGGCTTATATTATTGTTATTAAAATACTTAAGCTCTTGATATTGGTCTATTTTACCCAGAAACACAACAAGTCAATGGCCTTGGCTGGCTCAACCCAATTGAATATTCGCCCATACGTGTTGGCATTTAAGGTGTGCAATCTTGCCTTAGCACACTTATACACAGGAAAATATCGCCTCAACATGACTAAGCGAACACCTCTTAGATGATGCACATCAAAAAATTACCCATGCAGTAGTATTCGGAGCCTCTATTTGTTAACTACGCAAGGCAAGTTTGGGTGTTCGGTCGCTGAAATAGAGCCCCCAGTGCTTTTCTGGTTCCAAGGGATCATCGGAGCCTTTCCAAGCCTCGTCGAACGCCTCAAAGTAGAACATAAGCAGTTGCTTCTCGTCAACCCATTGCATAATTTGGTCGTAATACCGTTTCTGGTAATGCTCATTAACCCTTTCGGGAAGAATACCTCTCCCATTAGAACGAGTAGCCCAACCAGCTTCGGTGATTACAATAGGTTTATTTGGATATAAAGACGCAACCGCTTTGAAGTTTTCTTGCGTAAAATGGAGGGCTTCTTCTACGGTCTTGTATTCCCAAACGGGATACGTATGAATGGAGACAAAGTCTAAGACCTCGGCCAACGGTCTTAGGTGTTCGAGCCAAGGCAGGTAGTTTTCACAAAACGTAACGGGTTGTGGCGTATGCGCTTTCACTTCTTGCGCAAACGCGATGACACGATCTACCGATACCAAGTGATCCGTCCAATTCACACAAGCCTCATTCCCAACCGAAAGTGAAAAAACCACTTTGGGATGAGCATTTGCCCAGTGAATGAGTCGTTCAATTTTTTGCTCATTTGCCCGTTTGTTGCGTTCCAACTGCTCGACTTCATAGACCCCACCCCACGGACAATTATCATTGTTTACTTCGGCTTCAATATAAGCCCCCAACATAACTTGAAAATCCAACTGTTCTTGTGCAATCACTTGTAGTACCATTGCAGCATGGTCATCACAATCATACAACCGCAAGTAATTCCAGTTTTTGCGGAGCAACAAAAGGTCTTCCTTAACTTGCTCGTAACTTGGGTAAGGGCCTCCCGGTTGTTGACCATCCCTGAATCCTGAATAACAAATCGCCTTTGCAGGCCGTAAACCAAACCACTCAAAAAATTGCATTAGAATTTCAGTTTTTCATGTTTGTCCCATAGCCCCCAGTAGGCTCCCACCGTACCCTCTGCACCCACTTTCCAAGATTCATCGAAAGAGGAAAAATAAAAGACAGGAATTCCCTCTTTCTCCGCCCATAACTGTGTATTAATGAAATAATCTCGTGCATTCTTAGTTGATGGAATTGCCTCTTTTTCGTTCTCGCCAGCACTTGGCCATCCCGTTTCGCTAATCATGACGGTTTTTTCCTGTGCCACTTCTTTGGCTAAAAGATACATCGCCTTCATATGTGCCAACGAATTTTCGAAGGAACAACCTTCCCAAAATGGGTAACAATTACACAAAATGACATCGCAGTTTTGCGTAATTTCGGGACATAGCGCAAATTCATAATAGGCATCTACATAGCCCACTGGGATATCAGTTATTTCAGCCTTCACGTAGCGAATAAAGTCAAGCAACTCTTGTTCCGTGAGGTCTTTTCGATACAAAACCTCGTTTCCCACAGCTGCAATATCCACCACGCCATCTCGACACAACTTAATCAGGTTTTCCACTTCTTCTTTATTCATCCTTGGATCTTTTCCAAGCCAAGCACCTACCAAAGTACGCAATCCCATCTCTTTGGCTATCTTCGGGATAAGTTCATTTCCTTCGGTACACGAAAAGGTACGTACCCAATTAGAATGTGGCTTTAGGATGGCAAGTCGCCTTCGTATTTGCTCTTCCGAGACAACATCTCCTGGCTTTTGCCCTTCCTCATATAAACTAAAACAGAACCCATGAACCCCATTTTGCAGTATTTCGGCAAAGGAACGATTCAAAAAAGCATCGTTTTGTTTATCCGTAAAGCTAAAACGCTCCCCTATTTTTAAGGAAAACGTTTTCTCTTGTTGGTATGACATAGTAAAATTTTATAATAAGTGGTGGTGTCCTTATTAGAAAAAGGAAATAAGGTCGCCTCCCGATTGGGTAGGTCAGAAAAGTCTTGAAGGATTGTTGTCTGTTGTACAGGTAGCGGCTAAGACCGGCAAAGGTTATCGAATCGCCAATTCGGTGGCATTGTCGAAGAAGTGTTGCTTCGTTAGGTCAAATACCAAGTTAATGCCAGACCCTACTTCTGGAAGCTCTTGTGGATCAATCCGTGCAACAAGAGCACCATCTTTACTTCCGGCATAGATAAACGTTTCGTTCCCCATCGGCTCCACCACATCCAAGGTTAGTGGTCCTACGGCAGCTGTTTCATTCTCAGTAAGCACGCGATCAGCCACATAAATATCTTCTGGCCGAATGCCGAGGGTAACAGACTTGCCAATATAGGCGGCCAAGGCGCTATCGTGGGCACGGCCTACGGGCAAATGTATTGTTCCTTGCTCAGACCGGAAAACAAGAACGCCCTCCCGTTCAACCGTTCCTGTAATAAAATTCATTGCAGGTGAGCCAATAAATCCAGCAACAAACTTATTTGCTGGTTTGTTATATAAATTTAGCGGCGTATCCAACTGCATAATATGTCCATCTTTCATGACGACAATGCGGCTCCCCATTGTCATTGCCTCGACTTGATCATGGGTTACATAAACCATTGTTGTACCCAACTGGCGGTGCAATTTTGATATTTCTGCCCGCATTTGCACGCGCAGTTTCGCATCTAAGTTAGAAAGAGGCTCATCAAATAAAAACACCTTCGGCTTCCGAACAATGGCACGTCCAACCGCAACTCGTTGGCGTTGTCCACCGGAGAGTTCCTTGGGCTTTCGATCAAGCATACTTTCGATCCCCAAAATCTTTGCAGCATTTTGCACCCGTTCATGGATTTCAGCTTTGTCGAATTTGCGCAACTTCAACCCAAAAGCCATATTTTCATAGACCGTCATATGCGGGTAGAGGGCATAGTTCTGGAACACCATTGCAATATCACGGTCTTTGGGCGCAATATCGTTCACCATTGTATTTCCAATCCGCAGTGTGCCGGAAGAAATCGTCTCGAGACCTGCGATCATCCGAAGTGTGGTGCTTTTTCCACAACCCGATGGCCCTACAAGAACCATAAATTCACCGTCTTCGATTGTAAAATTGGCTCCGTGAACGGCTACATATCCATTCTCGTATTGCTTCTTTATATCTTGAAGTTCAACGCGCGCCATAAGGACTTGATTTAATGTTTGTGGATGTTTATGTTGCTTCAAATTACGCTTATCAAATGCAATTTCAAATAAGGTTTTTAGACAAGTTTGTAATTATATTGCCTTCGGAAGCGGTTCCAATACTAAATGGAGGATATCATGTCAATCGGTAAGGTCACCATATATGAGGTTGCACAACATGCGGGGGTTGCCATTTCAACAGTTTCACGAGTTCTGAACAATTCCCCAGAGGTATCGGATGCGACACGCCAACGGGTATTGGGCAGTATCGAGGTTCTCGGCTTCCGTCCGCATCGCATGGCCAAAATGTTAGCGCAACAAAATTCACAGACCTTGTCTGTCGCAACGCCTTCCTTTACCGCACTTTTTTACAATGAAATGCTGAAAGGCGTAAAGGACACCCTCCGTGAAAATGGCTTCGATCTACTTTTAACCGACTTAAGTTCTCAAAATCCACAAGAAACCTTGGCGCGCTTTTTTCAGCGTGGTTCGGTAGATGCGTTACTTCTTGCCCTTCCGGGTTTGGACGAGAAATTGCTCTATGAAGTTAGGCTGCTTAACGCGCCCGTTGTTTTAATTGGAACCCAGAGTGACGAGTTTGACTGTTTCTATTGGGATGATACCGCTGGCGCTGAAATGGCTGTACACCACTTAGTAGATCAAGGCCACACCAAAATCGCCATGATTGCACCTCACGAGTGGAGTGAAGATGCCGCACCTCGCGCAGATGGGTATCGAAAAGCTCTTTTGAGTGCGGGTTTGCCATTTGACCCAAACCTCATTCAAGAAGGCATTACCATTAAACATGCGGGACACAGCGAAGAGGCTGGCTACGAGGCAGTTCAAATTTTGTTAAAAAATGCGCCCGAAGTTACGGCCATATTTGCTGCGAGCGATGTTTTGGCCATTGGAGCACTTGCAGCGCTGCGTGAAATGGGCAAGCGAGTGCCCGATGACCTTGCAATCATTGGTTATGACGATCTCAAAATCAGTCGTTTTTTGGGTTTATCAAGTATTAATCAAAAAATGTTCCAAGTGGGCTTAGAGGCAGCAACGCAAGTCTTACGCAGAATAAATGATCCTAAATTACCTTCTATCCAACGAAAAATAGAGCCAGAACTCCAAGCACGGATGACCACCCTTAAGAGATAAAACCTTATCTTCTTAAACCTTTAAATTACAAAAATTTAAATAGTGATACAATTCTCATTCACATCAAGAGTATCTTCCACCCTTTACAAGGTGGGTATAGAATTTGCCCACACATATTTCCCTTTCTTAAGTCGTTGTTTATTTTGGTAAAATAGTATAAACAACAATGCGTACCGACACCATCTTCCATCAGATATTTTCCTGCCAGCCCAATGCACTTTTCGAGTTA
>JAFLBZ010000057.1 GCA_017303715.1 Rhodothermia bacterium
TTAAAGAAGATTTTGCAGAACTGTTAACCCATGATTCCTACTTAATCCAATTAAGATTATTGGTTGGAAAGTCGAGGACAAAATTGGAGAAAGTATTGCAGGTTTTTAGCCCTGAATATAAGACTTCAGACAATCACCAAGTAAATTTTAAAGGTGATTTAAACGAGCCTTTGGTAAAAAAAATAGTCGCCCGATTGGAAAGAGCAATGGCAAGTGAGGAGATACGAGAAAAAATGGATGTTGAGGACGAAATAGACCGCATATTTGAACGAGAGTTGGCAAAGTTGGCTTCGGAAAAAGACAAGATTATTGCAGCCAAAGACCAAGCTTTAGAAGTTGAGCGGCAAAAAGCAGAAGTTGAGCGACAAAAAGCAGAAGTCGAGCGACAAAAAGCAGAAGTCGAGCGACAAAAAGCAGAAGTCGAGCGACAAAAAGTAGAAGACCTATTAAAAGAGTTAGCGGAATTGCGCAAGCAAATGAAAAATAAAAATATGCCTTGAAAACCTTTTTGAAAAACGAAAGGTAGCAAAAAGTGACATAAAAATCGCCTACGAAAAACAGCGTGGTACTTGTCCAAGCCTCCGAACAGTCAAACCTAATCCCTATGCTCGGCGGTTCTTGTATGGTGCTTCTATTGACTTCTGCCGTTTTCGGGTACGATAAAACGATACCAATAAATGATCTATAAAGGCGACTTGATTACAACAATCAATACGAACTTTGGCGAAAATGCAAACACCGAAATTTTGGTTTGATTAATCCTCCAGCGCTTATTAAAACCAATGGGTAAGTAGGTAGAGAATTGCACCGACCATCCCACCGACGATGGTTCCATTAATCCGAACAAATTGCAGATCACGGCCAATATTGATTTCCACCCGATCTACCATCGTCTGAGCATCCCACTTGCGCACGGTTTCGCTAATAAAGACCGCAACCTCGGAGCCGCGCGTGGTGACAATCTCTGTAATCAACAGCTCAACATTCCGGTTGATGGAGGTTCTGACGTCTTCGTCGCGCAACATGGCTTCGCCCAAACTCACTGCACCTTGTTGGAGTCGTAGCCTGATTTGTGAATCGTCTTTGGTGAGGTCTTCTTTGATCCGGCTTTTCAAGGTAGTCCAAATTTCGCCCAAATACGTGCGGATTTCCTCGCGCTCTAAGAGTTGTTGTTTAATGTCGGAAAGTTTTAGTTGCCATTCGGGGTTTTCTTGCAGGTTAACCGCCATGTCCTTTACGCCCGAAAAGATCAACTTTCTAAAGCGATGTTGTGGGTCATCTAAAATGTGGAGTAACTCTCCGGGCGTCCGCCGAATGACTTGTTTTAGGAAAGTCCGTTGCACCCAATTCAGATTTTCATCCATCCACCATTCAATTTTTTCTTTGTTCCGATCTAAGCCCTCCGCGGTGTTGATCAGGAGAAAATCCAAGAGGTCTTTAAAACGGTCGCTATCCATCATACTTTCCATCAGGCGGCCCAAACGTGGGGCAAGATCCGTTTTGAGGAGTTCTTCGGTCACGTTTTGATGGATAAATGTCCGTATATGGTCGTCATTGAGCCGATCAAGCAGGTTGGGAATGCCGGATGTTAACGCCTGAAGTACATTCCGAGTTTTCTCACCGTCGGATAGCCATTCACCAATTTTTTGCCCTAAGTTAAGTTGTGTCAACTTGGTTTGAATCAGGGCTGGGGTGAGGAAGTGTTTATAAACAAAATTGCCTAATGCCGAGCCAATTCTGTCCTTGTTTTTGGAAATAATGGCCGTATGTGGGATTGGTAGCCCCATTGGATGCCTAAAAAGCGCCGTTACCGCAAACCAGTCCGCCAAGCCCCCAACCATGGAGGCTTCGGCAATGGCTTTAACCAATCCCCACCAATAACCACTTTGGTTTAGCGCAATAACAAAAATTACCGCCGAGACAATTAAAAGTCCGGTGGCCATTCGTTTCATGTTTATAAGTTGGCGTCGCTTTTCTTCATCGGAGGCTTGCGGCGTAAAAGGGGTGGCTTCCATCTATTTGGTTTAGGTTGAACAAGACACTGCTCTAACGTGAGAAGATGAACTTAGATGCACATCAATAGATTTCTTTTGTGTTAACCAAGGCCATAAGCCCCCAATTCTTCGCCAATTTCCACATGAGGATACCGGAGACGATCTTTCGCTAAGTGTCTTTCCGAAATCCCCTTCGGAACATGCACCAAGACCAGTCGCTTGGCCTTCGAGGCAATGGCAATGTCTGTTGCTTCCGAAATACTCGAATGTACATTCGGCAGGGTTCCTTCGATCAGATTAGCTTCATGTACCAGAAGGTCAGCATTTTCGGCCAAGTGTTGAACTGCTGGGCAGGGCGAAGTGTCGCAAGAGTAAGCTGTGACGAACAGACTTTTTTTGTGAACCACACGCATGCCCAGTGTTGGAACAGGGTGGAACGTAGGGCTTGTGGTAATGGCCCACGTATCGTCTTCATATGCCGCCACGCCTTCGGAAAGCGGTAGTACATGCCAAACAATCTCCGCCATTCCTTTCCAACTTGGCAATCCAAAAACTTCAAAAGCCCGCCGCGTTTGTGTCAATCCTTTTTCGGGGCCATAGAGGTGTATGGGCGTGTGGATGCCCGCAAGCCACCTTTTTTCCATGAAAAGTGGAAATCCGCCACAATGGTCGGGATGTTCATGGGTAATGAACAAGGCTTTAAGGTCTTCCAATGGGCAATTTGCGGCTTGGAGCCTTTGTAATAAATCGCCTCCACAGTCCACCGCAATTAGAGATTCCTTGTCCTGAAATGCCAACATGGTGGTGGTACGCCAAGCATCCGTATAACCGGCGCCCGTCCCCAAAAGATGCAAAAAAGCCATTGTCTTGTGTGGTTCTGATGGATTTTATAAAATCTTGGAATATACCATTGTGCAGATGAAGGCTTTTGGAAAAAAGTTTGTCCGGAAGTCAAAATAAAGAAGGAGAACAATTATAAGAGCCCATATTTCAGATTGGTTGTTGAAGGAGTGTTATTTTGCTTTTGCCTTCATATGTACCACAACTGTTCTATTTTTGTCGTGCCACCGTGTAATAAACCAGATTGATCAATGCGTCACGGGCAGGAGATTCTGGAAAGGTAAGGAGCATTTCGCGTGCTTCTTGGGCATATTGCATCATCATCTTTCGTGTATAGGAAATGCCTTGTTGTTTTCGGACAAAGTCTTGTATGTAGCTGATGTCTGAATGGGTTTTCTTCTTTTTACGAACCAAGTTCAAAATGGATTTGCGCTCGGAGGTGGTTGCATTCTTAAGCGCATAAATAAGGGGAAGTGTCATTTTTTTCTCTTGAAGGTCTATGCCGAGCGGCTTCCCGACATCATCCGTCCCAAAGTCAAAGAGATCATCACGGATTTGGAAAGCAATTCCCAGTTTTTCTCCGACGGACTTCATCTTTTGGATATCGTCTTCATTTTCTGTTGTACTGGCTGCGCCACAGGCCAAACAAGCTGCAATCAACGAGGCCGTTTTATCCGATATGATTTGCAAATACGTTGCTTCGTCAATGTCCAAATGGCGGGTTTTTTCCAATTGTAGCAGTTCACCCTCGCTCATCCGGCGGATTGCATCGGACAGGAGGTGTAGTTGGCGATAATCTTTATAGTCTAAGGAGAGCAATAAGCCCTTACTCAGCAAAAAATCGCCAAACAATACCGCAACCTTGTTTTTCCAGAGTGCATTGATGGAGAAAAGTCCTCGTCGGCGGTCTGCTTCATCCACCACATCGTCATGTACCAAAGAGGCAGTATGCAATAACTCGACCAAAGCAGCCGATCGGTGGGTCGCTTCGGTGGTCTCGCCTGTAGTTTTTGCGGCCAACAAGACCAATGTGGGTCTTATTCTTTTCCCTTTCTGTCGCAAGACATACCGGGTCACTAAACTTAATAAACGGTGGGAGGATTTCATCGCACTTTGAAAATACCGATCGAATGCCTTTAAGTCGGCGGCAATGGGCTGCTGGATTTCCTGCATGGAAATAGGTTTGCCATTTAACGGGCTGTGTGTTGAGGTGCGGTTTTGGGTGGTTTCCAATGCAGTCATATTAATTTTTTGCCCAATCAGGGGGAGGTTACAGTGGCGAGTAATGGGTGAGGTTTTATGGTATGGGTTAAGGAAACGGCTTTGAAGTCTGTTTACGATAAATACGGTAAAAGTTATTGCAGTGGGGTGAAAAGATCGGTAAAGAAAATTTGTGCGAACTCTTTTGCCCCTTCAATATATCGTGGGCTGGGATGAATGGTCAATTCGGAAGCGATGAGATAAATCTTTTTGCGTTTATAGGCGCGTGTTTGTGCGATGTAGGGATGTTTCTGTATGAGTTCGTGTAGGGACTTGGCAACATCGGGGGTGATGATCATAAAGTCGGCAGGCGCATTGGTAATAAAGGATGGTTGCAAAACCTGTTTGCCCCCGGAGAGTTTTGAGGTCAGGCTGTATCCTCCCGCATCTTCGATCAAGGTGTTAAGATGGCTCTCTTTCCCATAGCCCTGAAGTGCTTTTTCGCCCGTCATGAATAATGCACTGGGGCGGCCAACACTGATCAGGCTCCGGATGGAGCGCCACTGCGCAGTAAGGGTATCCGTGGCGTTTCTGGCGCGGAAATCAGTGCCAAAATAGGTTCCCAATTCCTGCATCGTGCGTGAAATGTCCTGCCAGTTGCGAAAAGAGAAAAGACGAACATTAAAGCCCAAATCCTTTAATTTTGCAGCAGAATCAGACGATTCCGATCCTTGCGTACCAATAATCCAGTCCGGATTCAATTTCCGAATGGCCTCAATATCTAAGGGCGACACCCCAACCCGCGACACCGAATCTGGAAACATGCCATCACGCTCTTCCGAAGAAAGCCCCACAATATAGCCTCCCGCGCCGGCGCCATACATCAGGTCGGTCATGCCTTGGTCTAATGTAATGACCCGTTTGTAAGCCTCTGGAGAAACTTCATCGGCGCCAGAAGGCACGATGCCTAACGTCCGACTAATTTGATCCGTACCATCCGAGATAACCTCGCAGGCCGGCAAGAGAAGTAGAACGCAATAAAAATAAAGCTGACAAAAGAATTTGGGAAGCATTGGGGGATATACTATCTTCCGAAAAAACTCAATTTAGGTTTTTTGGGCTATCTTTTCAAGTTTACATGCAATATGTCTTTATTCTAAACCCAACGGCTGGTAACGGTTTTGCCATAAAACAGCGCCCAATCATAGAAAAACACCTCCGCCAGAAGTCGGTTTCCTACACTATAGTCGAAACCACAAGATCGGGTCATGCGGAAGAACTCGCGTATAAATGGGCGAATAAAGCCGATGTTGTGGTGGCTGTGGGTGGTGATGGAACGGTGCATGAAGTGGGCTGTG
This sequence comes from Rhodothermia bacterium, assembly GCA_017303715.1. Taxonomy (GTDB): domain Bacteria; phylum Bacteroidota; class Rhodothermia; order Rhodothermales; family UBA2364; genus UBA2364. Next base: position 5,393 of record JAFLBZ010000057.1, read on the forward strand.
GGTTAATTAAAGCGGGTTGCTTGGCTACATTTGGTGTACTTCCTTTAGGGACTGGGAACGACTACGCCAAAGTCCTTGGGATGCCACACAAAATCGAACCCGCTTTGGAAATATTGCTCAATGCCAAAACACATATACAAGCCGATTATGGCCGGATGACGATCCATGAACCTGCCGGAAAAAAAGTAGTGGATTTTATCAACCAAATGGGCATTGGTTTTGAAGCTCAGGCGGCATATTTTGCCAATGGATTAAAAATGATTCCGGGTAAAACCTTGCCTTATCTAATGGCGGTTTTAAAAACCTTGTTTTTTTGGCGTTTCCCATCGGTGAAAATCTGGTTAGAAGACGAGTTGTACTTTGAAGGAAGGTTCATTTTGGCAGATTTCGCCAATGGATTTTGTACTGGAGGTGGGTTCAAGTTGACGCCCAATGCCATCGCAGATGATGGTTTGCTGGAGGTTTGTATTTTTCAAAAAGCCAGTATTCCACGTATTTTGCACGTTTTGCCAAAAACCCTCACAGGGGAACACATCCATCTGCCCGAAGTTCACATGTCACGTACACGGTCGGCGGTGATCAAAAGCCAAATTCCTTTGCCCGTTCATGCCGATGGTGAAATACTATCCCTTGAAGCCTCTACCATTGAGGTGGAGATATTGGAGAGGCGCCTTCGCATAATTTCCGCAAAATGAAACGATACTTCTTTAAATAAATCGGTTTCCAAGGTTATTTTCCAATTTGATTTCGTAATCGAATAAACCAAACAACGACCATGAAATTGCAACTGAAATACATCTCGCTTCTTACTTTGTTTGGGAGCCTAATGGCTTGTACGGGCCCGAAAGACCCGAACAATGGCGAAAATAAGGGCTATTCTGGCAAAATGTCGGACTATGAAAACTTTGACGCTGGGGCTTATCCAGAGCGATCCGCCAATAGTAATGCGCCCGTAACAGTAACACATGATGTTCCCGAAACGTTGTTGCGCAAGGATACACAGCCGCCCGTAATTAATCCGACACCGCCTGTAACGCCACCTACCGATCCCAAGCCTCCAACAACTGGAACGACCCGCGCAGGGTTTAGGGTGCAAATCTATGCAAGTAGTACACGAGAGGGAGCGGATGCCAAAAGACGCGAATTGCTCCAATGGTGGGCTTCCAATAAATCCGGTGCGCCTGTAGTACTTGGAAAGGGAGACTTACCCATTTATGTACCACAACAGCAAGGACTTTATAAAGTTCGGGTAGGAAATTTTATTAACCGACAGGATGCAGACCAAGCCGCCGCATTTTTACGTCGGAAGTTCTCGGATATCTTTATCGTACCCGATACTGTTATTTATTAAGCCTTGAATATGGTTCTGACGCTTGCTTGGTAGCGAAAGTACTGCTTGCCTACACCTTTTTTTGAAATAATTCTTAAGGAAGGTTTTCAAAAAATGACGTAGGGCTTTCTTTTGAAAATCTTACAAAGATTGGTGTATAGATAGGTGTTCACTAATATAACTTATACGCCTTTTTATTCGTCGCAACCCAAATCTCAACATGCGAATATCGGATGAGAAAATAGAAGAGGTACGTACAGCATCTGATATTGTAGAGGTTATTTCCGAATTTGTCTCCTTAAAAAAACGGGGTACACACTTCATTGGCCTTTGCCCATTCCATCAAGAAAAAACGCCTTCCTTTCACGTAAATCCAGCAATGGGGATTTATAAATGTTTTGGATGTGGAAAAGGTGGAGATGTTTATAACTTTCTGATGGATCACGAACACTTGGGGTTTTACGAAAGTATCAAGGTGTTGGCAGCCCGTGCACATATCCATATCCCAGAAGAGGCTTCAGAAGACACCTCGCCGGAAATACGTTTAGAACCCCTGTATCACGCCCTACGGTTTTCTGCAAAGTTTTATTGGGAACAGCTTACAAAAACGGACGAAGGAAAAAAATATGGCCTCAGTTATTTCCGAGAAAGAGGTTTTTTAAACGAAACCATACGGAAGTTTGGACTGGGGTATGCGCCCAATGGATGGGACGGTTTGATCAGGGCCAGTGAAGCGGCACAAATTAAAGTAGAACACCTTGAGCAAGCCGGACTGATTTTGCCTTCGCAACGAGGAGGCCACTACGACCGCTTTCGGGGACGCGCGTTGTTCCCAATTATCTCGCATATCGGAAAAGTCATCGGATTTGGTGGGCGCATTTTGTCGGACGCAAAAGACCAACCCAAATATATTAACTCGCCAGAAACGCCGGTTTATCAAAAAAGTCACGTTCTTTTTGGGCTATTTCAGGCAAAGAATGCCATACGTGCCACGCAAGAGGTCTTGCTGGTAGAAGGCTATACGGATGTGATTTCTCTCCATCAAGCCGGAATCCATCATGCTGTTGCAACAAGTGGAACCGCTCTCACTAACCATCAGGTGAAATTATTGGGACGTTATGCGCGGCAAGTATTGATGGTGTTTGATGCCGATTCTGCGGGAGAAAAGGCCATGTTACGTGGCATAAACCTCTTGTTTTCCGGTGGGCTTTCTCCGCAAGTGGTGACGTTGGAAAAGGGAGCCGACCCCGACTCGTTTGTTCGGCAATTTGGTGGAGTAGCGTTTCTGAATTACATCCAAAAATATCGCCAAGACTTTATTTCTTTTAAGTTTGATCATGCAAAAAAGCAGGGATTGTGGAATACACCGGAAGGAAAGTCGCAAGTGGTACATGAAGTAGTAGAGACCATCGCTTGTATTCTAGACCCTATTAAACAAGACCTGTATTTGCAGGAAGCCGCTCGCGTGCTTGCTGTTCCGGAAAACAGTTTAAGGCGGGTACTCGGCGCCGTTCGGTCGCATCAAACTGCCAGTGTCCCACGTACCGGAGAAACGGTCGTCGTCAAACGTTTTCATGCACAAGGCGGCGCTGCCGAGACGTTTGGCCAGTCGAAGCCACATGCAGCCGAAAGCATCTTGGCGCGGCTGATGCTCACCGAAGGTGCAGAGATGATCTATTATGTTTTCGGACACATGACTCCCCAAGAATTTACGGCGGGTGTCTCGACGACCCTCGTGGAACTCCTCTTGAACCACGTCGAGAATGGAGCAGTCGAGGTCAATAGAATGGTGCGTGGTGATTTTGGAGCGGACATTCGGGAGTGGGTAACAGAGGTATTGATGAACACCACTTCGGTTTCTAAGAAGTGGGGTGTGCCAGATGACTTTGGTACGCCGTCTGGTTTTAGAGAACCGTATAAAGTGGCAGAAGACGCCATGACGCGGTTAAAACTGTTTCGAATAGATCAGATGATTGAACGATTGAGCCAAGAACTTCGTCTGATGTATGAAAACAATGCAGAGGACGAGCAGGTACTTTCTCAAATTCGAGATCTGCACATTTTTAGGAAAGGTATCGAGCAGCGTACTTTTCTCCAAGACAATGCTTCTTAAATAAAGGTATATACATCTATAAAGGATGTATATTAAAAAGATATTGTAACTCTTGACGCATATGGCCACGAACAACAAACGCAACGTATCCGTTGAAACCGGATCGCTTGGACAACGCGCCACAGAACCGAATAGAACCGCAGCATTGGGTGCTAACTTGCCCGAAATACAGTTGCCTGTCCCACTCCCAAAACCCCCCAGTGTCCGAAGGTCTAAGACAGAGCAAGTGCGGACTCCTGTTGCTGTTCGTGCGAGAAAAGTGCCCCAAAATGCCAAAATTGGTCACGAGACCTTGTATTTTAACCGAGAATTAAGTTGGTTGGATTTTAATTGGCGGGTACTGGCGCAGGCGAAAGACGAACGCTGGCCAATCTTAGAGCGGATCAAATTCTTGGCGATCGCTCATAGCAATATTGATGAGTTCTTTAGAAAACGGATCGGCGGTCTGGATTCACAAGTGGCGGCAAATGTGGCCGTCCGAACGCCAGATGGGAGAACAGCTACGGAACAGTTGGAGTTGATTCGTCCGGTAATCCATGAAATGATGCGTTATTTGCACGATACATGGGAAAAACACCTAAAGCCCTTGTTGCGAAAAAAAGCGCGTGTCGAGATTTGCAATTACGCTGACCTTACGCCTGCCGAAAAAAAAGAAGCCCATGCTTTTTTTGAAGCAAATCTTTTCCCCATACTGACCCCTCTTGGCGTGGATCCGGGCCACCCATTTCCCTTTTTGTCCAATCAAAGCCTTTCCTTGGCGGTTGTCCTCCGTCATCCAGTGCGTGGAACAGAGCATTTTGCGCGGATAAAAGTTCCAACACAACGCCATCCATGGGTTAAAGTGGGTAAGCGTAACCGCTATGTTCCCGTAGAACAAGTTATCACAAATAATTTAGACGAAACCTTCCGAGGGATGGAAGTCGTTTCGGTTTCGGTATTCCGCGTAACACGAAGCGCCGATTTGTCGCTAAACGAAGACGAGGCAGACGATTTGTTGGAAATGGTGTCCGAAGAAGTCCGAAAAAGGCGATTTGCGAAAATTGTCCGATTAGAAGTGGATGATACTATGCCGCCGCATGTCCTTCGTATGCTCTGTGAAGAATTGGAATTAACCAAAGACGATGTTTATCCCGTTCGGGGTATGATGGAACTAAACCGTTGTTTTAAAATCGCTGGTTTACCACTGTCCGACCATCAATTCCCAAGTTGGCAACCCATTACTCCGATACGTTTGTCGGATTTGGATCCGGAAGAAGGTAGGGATATTTTTAGCATCATCCGAGAACGCGACTTAATGATCCATCATCCCTATGAATCTTTTGCACTTAGCACACAAAAATTTATTGAGATTGCCGCCGCCGACCCGCAAGTCGTTGCCATTAAACAAACCCTATACCGTACCTCTGAACAGTCTTTGGTGGTGAAAGCCCTAACGAATGCAGCCGAATTGGGTAAGGAAGTGGCAGTGTTGGTAGAAGTTAAGGCCAGTTTAGACGAAGAGCGCAACATCGCTTGGGCAAATATGATGTCGCGGTATGGTATTCATGTAACCTATGGCTTGGTGGGGCTAAAAACCCATGCAAAGGTGATCTTGGTCTTAAGACAGGAAGAAAATGGCCTGCGCACCTATTGTCACTTAGGTACGGGGAATTATAACCCTGCTACGGCGAGGGTTTATACCGATGTCGGTATTCTGACGGCAGATCGAGAAATCGGAAAGGACGCAATTAACCTGTTCCATTATCTGACGGGCTTTGCGCCGGAACAACATTACAAAAAACTGATCGTTGCCCCCAAAGACCTCCGTAAGCGTTTTATTGAACACATTGAGACGGAGATGAAAAGTCATCAAAAACATGGCAATGGCCTGATCATGGCAAAAATGAATGCGCTAGATGATATTGTCGTCATCAATAAGCTATACGAGGCTTCGCAGGCAGGTGTGAAAATCGAATTGATCGTTCGTGGACACTGCCGCCTGCGCCCGAAGTTAAAAGGCTTTAGCGAAAACATCCGCGTCATCAGCATTATTGGCCGCTTTTTGGAACACAGCCGGATTTATTATTTTCACAATAATGGCGTTCCAAACTTGTTTATCAGCAGTGCCGATTGGCAAAGAAGAAATTTGGAAGATCGGGTGGAGGTGGCCACGCCCGTCACTGACGATGAAATTCGGGATCGTTTAATCCGTATTTTGAAAATCGCTTTGGCAGACAACCGCTTATCTTGGGAAATGAATGCAAACGGACAATACCTTCAGCGATTCCCAAATCAGGGAGAAAATACCTGTTCCTTTCACGATGAACTGATGAGGCGTGCAGAAATCCGGAAAAAAGGATATTCTGGAATGCCTTGGGATTTATAAAGGGCGTTAAAATTTTCCAACTATGCTACCAAAAAATTTTTACCACTTCGCCGAAAAATTGGCCCACAGCAGTGGCGACGTCATCCGCTCTTATTATGGAAAAGGCGTATCCGTTGACCAAAAACGAGATGACTCGCCGGTTACCGTTGCCGATAGAGAGGCGGAAGCGCGTATGCGTGATATGATCCGACATACCTTCCCTGCGCACGGTATTGTAGGAGAAGAGTTTGGGAACGAGAATCCACATGCCGAATTTGTCTGGATGCTTGATCCGATTGATGGGACGCATTCTTTTATTGCAGGTGTCCCGCTTTTTGGAACCTTAATTGCGCTACTCCATCAAGGCCAACCTGTTTTGGGCGTGATCCATCAGCCCATCTTGCAGGAATTGGTCATCGGAGATGGGCAGATCACCAAATTGAATGGTAAACCCGTACACGTTCGTGGAACTGAGGATCTCTCGCGTGCGCTGATGCTTTGTACGTATGGCACTGCGCGTGTGGAAAAACACCAAAATGGTGCAAATTTTGACCAATTGATGCGCTCGGTTCATCAATTCAGGACATGGGGCGATGCCTATGGGTATTTAATGCTGGCAACCGGACGTGCTGACCTGATGCTCGATCCGATTATGAATCCTTGGGACATCGGCCCACTAAAACCCATTATCGAAGGAGCGGGCGGTAAAATTTCAAACTGGGTGGGTGGTTCCGTCATTGGTGCCAGTTCAGTGGTTGCTTCAAATCCGATATTGCATGAAAAAGCGCTTCGGATTTTGGGTAGTGTCAATTATTGAGTGACCAGTTGTAATTCTAAATATACAAATGCAAATACAGTTTATGCCTCTGCCCGCTTTATGAAAACGATAAGGTTTTTCGACAAACCTGCAAATTCTTTGGCGAAGCATGTTATCCCAATGTTCCACATGGCAAGTTTCTCCGATTTCTTTTCCAGCCATTTCATGCCTGCCAGTTGCGATGACTACTGCATATGCTTTTTCAGAAATCACTAAAAGTCCTGTAACAACGGTACGATTGCGGAACTAATTGCCAGAATTTCCGACAACTTTCTTCGCTACAATTAACGGACGACCAAAACTCGTCTAATTGAAGCATGTCCTCGCTTTTTCGAAGCGTTTGGAATACGCCCCCAAAGCCCAAGCCTTGCATTTATACTTGGGATTGCCCACTCCGTTTCTACCGCTTTTGACGATGTGTTCGGAGCCACATTTACGGCAGTATTGATGTTTGATAACCGTAACCGAGGTTTTTGTAGCAAAGTTAAACATTACCATCAGGAGGTGGGATCTGGTGGCTTTAGCTTCTGGAAACGGGAACTACGTTATCGGCT
>JAFLBZ010000058.1 GCA_017303715.1 Rhodothermia bacterium
GTTTGGCTTTTTGCATTTCAACAATAAATCGTTCACCAAACGAACTGATACAATACAGGTCAAAAATTGCCTTTCGGTCTAAAGCAGTTTGTCCAATATGTTCATTATTGCTATATTTTAGATCGGCAATTTTCTTTTGTTTGGGCAGAATAACCTCATTCAGAAAATCAATTAATAAGTCTTTATTCAGTTCCGTTCCGAACAGTTTTTTGAATCCAAAATCCGTAAAGGGATTAATATATCTTTCTGTGACGGCCATTTCTTTACTTTTTAGACAATGCGTGCTTAAAGTGTTTTTATGCTTTGAAAGACCAAGTTAGCAATATTTTGATTTCGGTGCAAAGGTTTTTTGTCTGTATTGATGAGAAGGATTGGAACTTGCTGAGGTAAGTTCGGACATCAAAACACTCGCTTGATGAACCCGAAACTTGCTATAACCGAGAGTACACTTTTCAAAAAAGAGGCTCTCCCTATGGGAAAAGCCTCTTTCATTGTACGTCTCGGTGCCCTATCGCCGGAAAAGGTATTGGAACTTAAAGAAAACAGACCGATCAGTCGAATAAAGTCCTGGGGTTTGTGGATACAAAGCATCGTCGGCATCTGCACCATTCAGATTCGCACCTACATAAAACACGGTCAAAGGATTCACTTGATAAGTAAGCAAGGGTTGGACGCTAAACCCTTGCGAGAAGGAGTTTACTTGACCAACCAATCGGAGGTTGAACGCACGACTGGCTTGGTAGGTGAGTGTGGTACGGCTCACAAAACCGCGATAAAACTCCTCATCTGTGGCTCGGTGCTTCATCATAGCATAAGAGAAGTTTGGGCTTATTTCGAAACCACTAAACGGACGGAAGAAAAACCCTGCCCAACCACTAAACTGGCGTCCGGGTTCAGGAGTGTCGGTTCTGCGGATACTATTGCCATAATTAAAGCCAAGGTCAAAGCCAAAGTTTTTACTAAAATTGCTCCCACCCCACATATTAATCCTACGCAAATCCTTAAATACTTGCCCTCTAAAGACCTCTTCACTAAAGGCGTTAATGTTAAAACCAAAATAGGTTTGCCCTTTCATCTGAGCATTTAAGTTAAAACCGATGAAAGAATCCCGCACCTTGTTCTCAAAAGACCAAATTCGCCCAGCATAGGCCGCCGGTCGAATTTGGGTAAAAAGTTTATCCTTAAAATAAAAAGCATATCCTTGCCAAATATTGGCTTGACGGAAGTTGTTTTGGCTCACAAAGCCGTTATCAGCTCGGAAGGTTGGGCTAACGGCATCGTACCCGAAATAGAAATTCCATTCTCGAGACTGGCGGATAAAACCCAATTTTCCCGAGTGGCCTGTAAAGGTCTCTCCATCCAATGCAACGGTATGCTTACCTTCGTTAAAAAGTCCAGACAATCCATATTCCCCATTTAGCTTTTCGCTGTTTAATTCCTCGGTACGGCTGCCATTGAGTTGATATGTCAGGAAATATTTTGGAGAAAAGTTTATTTTTCCATCTAAGGCCAAGACCGAACCACTACCGCCTTCGGGCATTCTGCGGTCTGTCAAAAGAGCAGCCACATAGTTCCCACCTTTGAGCGCTTGCTTAAATCGAAGAATATTGCTGATGCTACGGCCATTTTCCAATACCTCACTTGATTCCGAAAGGGGGATAATGATCGGGGAATGTTCGTCCACGGCGCCAATATAACCAAAGCTACTTTGGCCTTGCCGAGAAATAAATTTTGTGGCAACCAAAGGGGCATTCATCGAACGGGTATAAACAGTCTGGAAAGGTTCGCCGAAGTTAAAACCCGTTTCTTGGTCAAATAAATCTGCTCCTTCTTGGAAAAATGGCCTTCTTTCAGGGTAAAACAATGCCAAGGTAGAGTTAACGCTTATCTGATCGGCATCCGATTCTATCTGGCTAAAATCTGGGTTTATGGCCATTTCCGCCGATGTATTGGAATTGAAATCTAACTTAAGGTTGAGTGATGGCTGAAGGTGATCTATCCCGATTTTTTCTTTATTAAAAGGAGTGTTTGGGTTGGAGGTGTCTTCGCGGGCCATTCCATACGACCCAACCAATGCCGGCAATATTTGATAGTGCATAGAACCACTTTTCACCCCTCTAATGTTGTCAAGTGTTCCAAACTGACACATCGTACAAGCATTATTTTGGGTTAAACTTGGCCATGCGTACATGTGACGGCTTGCACGAGGATGGTTGACCAAGAAGTTGACGCCCCAAGATTGAACTTCTTTGTTTGGAAAACTAAGGCTGGAAAACGGAATAGCCATTTCAACCTCGTAGCCACTGTCTGTTCTCCTCCCTGCCGAGGTATAAATGAGGTTGTAGCTGCTGTCGTCGTTGTTACCATTCCCTCTTGAATCTACCTGAATCCCCATTGGATTTGCTCCTGCTAAGAGGAAGTAGCTGTTGTTACGGTAGGTGTCTAATGCAATGGCCACCCAGTCGTCCGACCATACCTCATCACGTTTGCCGTTGGTGGATCTGATGGCGCTCTGTTCGTCATAAACCCGATACGATACATATAAATTGATCGCATCGTAGGTGACCCTTGCTTCCGCTTTAATGGCCGGTACGCTTCCTTCATTGGGTTGGAACTCCACAAAGTCTCGAACAATGGAGGCTTGTTTCCATTCTTCATCGTTTATCGTACCATCAATTTGAATGGGGGAAGTGGTAGCCTGAAGGTTGAGGGACTTCTTACCATCGGATGGGTTCTGGGGATTTCCTGAAGTAGCAGAAGCGGAGACGGGCATCAGAAGCCAAAACAATACGAATGACACACCCTTGAATAGGGTGGACCAGCAAAATTTGGAGTACATGGGATTTCCTCTTAGGTGAGATTTTCTTCCGATTAGACCGAGGGTGGGCGTTCCAATAGAAAGGGTTTATATTTGTTTGGTTACTGCCTCAAAACGTATGGCACGCGAAGAAGGTTACAGAAAGTTCGTTATTTTAATTTTGGATTATTTGGGGGATATGATAAAAAAGAAGCGGATGAGCCTTCCGCAAAACCCATCCGCGTCCCACCATTATGCCTGAGATAAGCAATTAGACTTATATAGAAATGTGAGTCCAGATTACAATCCAATTTCCTTTTTTCAAATAGAACTTTGGTTTACTTTTGATTTTTTTTGCGTATAAAAAAGCATATCAATGTCCTATTCGGATGAAAAGATGGTTGCCAGTGCTCGTTCGACAATACGCAAACCTTGTTCTACTTCGTCTTTGGTGACGACCAAAGGTGGGATAAACCGGATGACATTTCCATGCGTGCCACAGGAGAGTAGCAGAAGTTTGTTTGCAAGACATTCCTTTTGGAGTGCAGAAACGGTAGCTGCATCTGGAGTGCCATCTTCATTTCGGAACTCAACACCGACCATCAAGCCAAGTCCTCTAATTTCGGCAATTCTGGGATAGGTTTTTTGAAGTGCTTTTAGTCCTGCGGTCAGTTCCGCTCCACGCTCAGCGGCATTTTCGATCATGTTTTCATCGCGCATTGCCCGGATGGTAGCGATTGCAGAAGCGGCTGCTAAAGGATTTCCGCCATATGTTCCACCATGACTACCGGGGATCCATTTGGCCATCATTTCGGAAGAAGCACCAATGCAAGACATGGGTACGCCACTTGCAATGCCTTTTGCCATGACCATAATATCCGGTTTTACACCATAGTGGTCTTGTGCAAACCACTTTCCCGTGCGACCAAATCCGGTTTGTACCTCATCCATCACCAACAAAATGCCGTGTTCGTCACAGATTTCGCGCAAGGCGTTCATAAATGCTGGTGGTGTAGGTACATAGCCGCCTTCGCCTTGCTCTGGCTCCAAGATGATGGCGGCAGTTTCTTCGGGAGCGGTTTGGCTTTTTAACAGGTGTTTTAGCTCTTTGATGCAATACTGGATGGTGGTCTCTTCGTCCCAACCATAGCGAAGTGCATGTGGAAATGGAGCCACAAAAATGCCTGCCGGAAGGGGTTGATAACCAATCCGATAAACGGTTTTCGAGGTGGTCATCCCCATAGCAAGGTGGGTACGTCCGTGAAAACTGCCTTGAAACACGATGATATTGGGGCGCTTTGTTACTTGTTTGGCCAATTTAACCGCCGCTTCGGTGGCTTCTGCGCCAGAGTTTGCAAAGAAAAACGAATCAATATGCGCCGGAACAATAGACCGAAGTTCTTCCGCCAAATCAATGAGGACACGGGTGTAGAAGACATTCACCTGGCCATGTAACATTTTGGGTGCCTGTTCCTGAATGGCGGCCACAACTTTTGGATGGCTGTGTCCGGTATTGGTGACGCCAATGCCAGAGGTGAAGTCTAAATATTCCTGTCCGTCCTCGGTATAAACCCACGAGCCGGAGCCGTGGCTGATAACAAGCTGCGAAATCTTGCTGGTAACGGGCGATAGATGCGTTTGCACCGATTGGAAGGGGCTCATGCTGTAAAACGGTTAATATTTTGAAGGGTATTCTGATAAATTTGCAATGAAAGTACAAAAAAATAAGATTCATGTAAAGACTGAAAATAAAGGCCATGCGAACTTTTGAACCATGAGACAAGCCTATTTAAATAAGATAAAAAGTTTTAAGGATGTTTTGTTTTTGCCAAAGAGAATATCCTAATCATTTGTTTTTTATATGCTTATGGCTTCACTTTTGTTTTTCATGGTAATATTTCAGCATCCTTGGGTTATCTGGCTTATCATGGGTTACGAAATTCAAACACTCACTTAACCGTTACAACAATGACAAAACACGATTTTCAGGCACTTGTCGAAAACATGATGGATACAGATCGCCGGAAAGCAGACCGCTTGGCGGATTTTTTTCACTTTCGGGCTGGCTTAGAGGCGGGTATTATCCGTGCAGCAGAACGAGACGAAACCGGCCATTGGCACGTTAATGCGTGGGTAAAACAAGGCATTCTGGCTGGTTTTCCTTTGGGGGATATGGAGGATGTTTCGGTTCCGGGCTTTCCTTTCTTTGATAAAGCTACTTATCCTGTGCAAGCGTTTACTTTAGATCGTCGGGTACGGATTGTTCCCGGTGGAACAACGATCCGAAGCGGGGCTTATGTGGCGTCGGGTGTAGTGTGTATGCCCCCAAGTTACATCAATGTTGGTGCTTATGTGGATGAAGGGACAATGGTGGATTCCCACGCATTGGTTGGTTCGGCGGCACAGATCGGAAAAAAAGTACACCTTTCCGCTGCGGCACAGATCGGTGGCGTATTAGAACCAGCGGGCGCATTGCCCGTGATTGTGGAAGACCATGTTTTTATAGGTGGGAATTGCGGAATTTATGAAGGGTGTCTTATCCGCGAACACGCTGTCTTGGCATCTGGCGTGATTCTCACAGGCTCAAGTCGGGTTTATGATATAGTCCATGAGCGGGTCATTACACGCAACGAGGCGGGGGTTTTGGAAATTCCCCGACGGGCTGTGGTGGTTCCCGGTACTCGTAGTCTCGCTTCTGAATTTGGGGAAGCACATGGCCTTTCCGTCTCTACACCCATCATTATAAAATATCGAGACGAAAAAACCGATGCAGCACTTGCATTGGAAGACGCACTGCGTTAAGGCTATATGCCCAGATACTTCCGTGCCAAAGGAGAAGGAAAGAGGCTATTGGAATGTCAATGGCCTCTTTTTTCTTTTTCATGACGATGCTTTTAGGGTCCTATTTGAAAAAAGACCCCGCCCATGATAAAAGAGCGGGGTCAGAACAGCAAAAAAAGGACTAAGAACGGCTTTCGACGCGCTTAATGATCTCGTCGGCTACTTTTTCTTGGATACCCTGATCCAAGTGACTGGTAAAGCCAACACAAGAGCAATTTATCTCGCCCAAAACATATTTATCCTTCATTTCCTCGTCCCAATCCAACATAAAGTCGGCAGTCCAGATTAATGGAATATCGAAACCGCCAAGTTTTTCGGAAATCACGGGCAACGAATTTTGGAAAAGCGCAACAAGGTCTGCCCATTTTTCTGGGGCATCATAGGTGTATTTTGCACCGGAAAAGAGGGTTGCCGAGAACGCATCTCCGCCTTCTGCAGGTTTTTTATGCACCACAAAAATTGGTTCTCCGCCCACCAGCAATATCCGAATTTCGCCTTCTTTGATACGAGGCATAAACCGCATATCCACCAACATGCCATTATCACCCACAATATACTTTTCGCAGAAGGTCATAAAATTCTCCAAGGTGTGGTACTCCACATGGTTATCTACTGCCTCGGTACACTTTAATTTGGTGGTAAGCGGAAGTGTGTCTCCGGGCTGATAGGCAAGGTCTTCATTCACCTGCACGCGCCAAATCCCCTCCCCTGTTGAACCTCTGTTTTGTTTTAACACCCTTTCGCCATAAGAAAGGCTTTGTGGAAACGTCTTTTTGAAGTCGACTATGTTATAATACGCATGGGTATCATCCGGCACTAAATCGGTAGAGGCCAATTTCACCAAGGCATCTTTTGCACCGAAGTTAAGCATAGCGTCTGGGTGAGACATGCCAATCAGCCCCTGTTCCGATAATTTACGGAGTGTTTCAAAGTAGATTTTCTCGCCTTTAGGCAAGTTGCCCGGGTTGATACGGCTGATGTAGGCATCGAAATTGTCTTTCACATAGTCATAAACCGCATCTTTCCATTCATCTCTGAAGAAAACCACTTCGGCACCCCAGCCTTTTTCCTGTAAAGCCCGAACGATGGGCATGGTGTCTTTCCGATGACCGTCCAGCCATTTGTCAGAGCCGCCTTCTGCTTCAAATATCACAATTCGTTTTTTCATGTCTGTATCTGTTTAGTCAAGTGTGCATCTGGGGCAAGGGCACATTTGCAATCTATTCCAAGTGCTGCCATTCTCCAAAAAAATCATAAGGTCAAATGGTAGTGTTTTTGTGAAGACTTTGTGTTGCAATCTATTTTAGAGCTGCTTACATTCTCTCTTTTTAACGATCACCATTCAAAATATTGGCTATGAACGATAGATCACCCTCTCGGCGTCGCTTTTTGGGGTATCTCACCTCTATAGGATTAGGCGGAACGCTTTTTCCGGGTGTCTTATATGCCCTATACAACCAATCAGCGCCCAAGGACGATGAACCTATCACTGTTGCTGTAATCGAACAAGCGGAGAAACTTTCTGGTTTGGCCTTCACGCCACAACAACGTGAGATAATGGTTCAGGACCTAAACGAGGCACGGGCGGAATATCGTCAGATGCAGTTCTTTCCCTTGGATAATAGCGTGCCGCCTGCATTGGTCTTCAATCCAGATGTCCGTGGGCGTTTACCTATGGGTTCTAAGAATACAACCCAAATTTCTTTGCCGGTTAAACGGGTAAATAAACCCAAAACGGAAACTGACCTTGCTTTTCTGGGGATTCGGGACTTAAACACCTTGTTGCGGCGGCGGGAGGTCACTTCGGTTGAACTAACCGAGCTTTATTTGAGGCGGCTAAGGCAATATGATGGCGAGTTACAAGCAGTGGTGTCTTATACAGAAGAACGTGCGTTGCAAGCCGCGCGATCTGCGGACAAACTTTTCGAGGCCAAAAAGGTGAAAAGCGTTTTACAGGGTATTCCTTGGGGCGCAAAGGATTTATTGGCTACAAAAGGATACAAAACCACTTGGGGATCCGTTCCATACAAAGACCAAACGTTGGACTATGATGCCGCCGTTGTAGAAAAATTAGATGCCGCAGGTGCGGTGCTTATAGCCAAACTCACAATGGGCGAATTGGCTTGGGGGGATGTTTGGTTTGGCGGTAAAACAAAATGCCCATGGAATCCAACTGTTGGGGCGTCTGGCTCGTCTGCGGGTGTTGGAGCCACCGTACCCGCCGGATTGGTCGGGTTTGGGATTGGGACGGAAACGCTTGGCTCCATCATCTCCCCCAGTACCCGAAGCGGTGTAACAGGCTTCCGGCCTACGTATGGGCGCATTAGCCGGTATGGAGCAATGGCGCTAACGTGGAGTATGGATAAAATCGGGCCAATGTGCCGCTCCGCCGAGGATTGTGCATTGGTTTTTGCCGCCTTACATGGTCGGGATACCCGCGATATCGTGACCAGAGACGCGCCTTTCCGCTGGCCAATCGAGGCGAAATCCTTGCGAATTGGGTATTTTAGAGATGCGTTCGAGGCCGATTATCCGAATAAAAAAGCAGACCAAGACTCGCTTGACGTGCTAAAATCTTATGGATTTACGCTAAAACCAATAGCGGTTCCAAAAGGTTTTTTACCCAGTATATTGACGATGGCTATTGACATAGAGTCGGCAGCGGCCTTCGAGCAGCTAACGCGGTCTAATGCTGTTGACAAAATGGTTCGGCAAACCAAAGACGCTTGGCCACATGTTTTCCGTGTTGCACACATGCGTCCGGCAGTGGCATATGTACAGGCAAGCCGCATTCGCACGCAATTAATGTTAGCAATGGATGACCTGTTCCAAGACATTGATGTATTGGTAACACCTTCTTTTGGCGGAGAAATATTATCAATTACGAACCTTACGGGTCACCCGGCAGTCTGTGTGCCAAATCGTTTTGATCCTTTAAAAGAACAGCCCAATTCACCGTATCGAGAAGCGGGAAGTATCTCGTTTATTGCTGGACTTTATAAGGACGATCAGGCGCTGACAGTGGCACATGCTTTCCAAACCCAAACCGATTGGCACAAAAAACGTCCTCCCATTGGTGGGTAAGGACGTTCATCAAAGGGAGTTGTGTATTTAAAATTATTTTTGTTAAGTACACCACTAAAAATAATCTCAAATACATTTTTTGAGTAAGTTTATGAATTTATAAGACTTATTTTAAATCCTAATTACACTAATAATGATTGCAGATACTTAGATAAAATATTTTTATATATTTTACTTAGACACAGGATTGAGACAGCATAAAAGCAACTCGGTAATGCTATTTCAATTTAAGTTCATATAAAAATTTTTATTTGTTGCTTATCTTAGCGATCACTAAAAATATCTGCGTCCATATCATAACTAATGTGTACACCAATCATAACTAATGTGTACACCAATCATGAATTCATTTGTTGCTTTCGTACAATCTTTGCAGCTTCCGGCTTCTATAAAGATCCAACTCGTTTCCCCTCGACTCTTTCAAGTACACTCGTTCTATATTCATATCTTTGAGGAATTTTCCGCTGCTTTCATAAATACACCACAACCCGATTTGGATCGTTTGGCATTGTCTGGATATTGCTATTTTCGTTCCTTGTTGGCATTTGATCAAGTTATAGACGAAACCCAATCCCAAACCCATGCTGAACAATTATATGTGGGTACGTTGCTGTATGAAAAAGCAATTAAAGAATTGGCATATTTATTTGAAGAGGACAGCCATTTTTGGAATGATTTTAATAATTTGAAGCAACGATATCATATCGCATTAAAACAAGAAAAAGCGCTTCAAAACCATCATATTATTAATGATACAGAGGCATTAGACCTTTTTGAAAGCATTGCATCGGGTAAATCTGTTATGTGCGTAACTGCGATTGCGGCTTTGGCACATCTCAATAAAAATTATGAGCATATAGCCGATTTAGAGCAAGCATTGTTGCTTTTTCACATTGGGTTACAAATTTTAGATGATATATACGATTTTAGAAACGACATTGCACAGAAACAATGGAGTTATGTTCAATATAAAGTACATCAATGGCTAAAGAATCAAGGGATTGAAGCAATAGATTTGTCTGCGGAAACGTTAAACAAATACTTGTACCTTTCGGGAGTTGCTATTTCTCTGTTGGAAATGGCACAAGATTATTTTGAACAAAGCGCTAAAATTGCGCAGAAATACAACTTAGTAGCCTTTTACCGTCGGTTGCAGAATCAACAAAAGGATTGTGAATCACAAATAAAAGCGATTCAGCAAATTGTGGCAAAAACACACGCCAAAGCCTCTTTGAGCATGACCTTTGCTCCCAAATTGAATATAGAAGATGTAATAAATGCTGGGATTTCATTCTTGGAACGTAACTTCGATCCGAAAATGGGGTGGACGGATTTTTTAACAAGCGCAGGCTTAAGCAACCGATGGGTTACAGGATATGTGGGTTATCAGTTGGCACAAATGCCTATTAAAACAAGGAATTGGCATGAAGTGTTAGCATTGATTTTGACATGGGGAAATGAAGGTGTTGGGTATAATGCAACGATTATGCAAGATGGCGACTCATCAGCATTGAGCATCGGAGCTTTAACGCAAGCCAATATCCCTGTCCCGTTCAATTTAATTACGTCTTGGTTGGCATTTTGCAAAAAAGGAGCTTGGCAGACCTATTGCCATGCCCCACGTTTACGCGAAATGTTGAAAATTGCACCTGATAGCATTGTTGAAGGCTGGACATCACCTCATGTTTGTGTAACGGCCGTGGCTGCAAATGTACTAAAAACCTTACCGACACAAGCCTTTTTGTACAAAGAAACACTGGCATACTTGGCGAATCAACAAACACCAGAAGGGGCTTTTCAAAGCTATTGGTGGACGAGTGATGTGTATGCAACTGCTTTTTCAGTGCTAGCATTTTCTCAACAACCATTTTATCAAGATGTGTATAACCGAGCCAAAAGATGGCTTTTGACCGCACAAACAGAAAGAGGTGTCTGGTTTGATGAAGCAAACAAAGTGGAAAGTGTCTTTTATACCGGATTGGCATTGAAAGCACTTTGTACAGACAAAAGTATTCAAGATGATCAATATACCAGAACAGTATAGAAAACAATTGACTGGTTATTGCGAACACAAATGGAAGACGGCTCATGGCAGTCACAGCGAATTTTACGCATACCTGCGCCTGATGTCCATGAGCCGAATCAGGTTACAAAATGGCGCAAAAGTGCTTTTGGCGTAAATACACTTACCGATGATCACAACCGCATTTTTACAACGGCTACCGTTATAAATGCATTGTATCATGGCGCACAATTCATTCAGGAAACTCAAACATCCCAAAACGTAGAACGTGGAGGCTATGCTTTGGGATAAAACACAACCTCCACCATTGTAATTGGAGTTACTATAATGTACAAACAAAACACACAACACACAAATCTGCTCTTGGAGCAGTTCCAACTCGAAGAACTCGAGGAGAGAACAGAATTTAGTGCTTGGGATCAAACACAAGAACGTTGGGAGGACACAAAGTATTGTGGATTAGGCGGAGAATGGGGTACCGTGACAGATACTTATGGTAGAACTTATGATGGATGTGTTCCATCAGAAGGTGGTATAGGAGTAAGTATTTTCAATTGGCAAATACTTGGAACTCGTAATTGAACGAATTAAGTAATAAAGGTGTCCATATTTAGGATTAATGTGAAATAAATTTTCTCCCAGCATGATGGACACCTTTATTTTCTTATCATCATTTAAAAAGACATCAATAGGCTTAAATTTAGTCTTGATAATATTAATTTTTTTGTATTATAATATTCAATTTTAAAAAAATGTTGTTATGAGGTATAAATTCCTGTTAATCTTTGTAGCCTTTATCCTCACATTAACTTCGCTACATGCTCAGCCTCTCATTAAAGGAAATGTGCGGGATAAAGCAACGAATGTTCCGTTGCAATACGCTACCATTCGGGTTTTAGATAGAAATCAGGGCGTTATGGCCAACGAGAATGGTGATTTTGTATTGAACAGCATAAATTTACCTGTCAAAGTGCAAGTCTCATTCATTGGCTATACGACCCAAGTTGTTGATTTGATAACGTCCAATATGACGATATTTTTAGAGGTATCTGAAACTCAGCTTTTAGATATTGAGATATTTCCAAAAGATTATTTAATTATTTTTTTAAAAAAGGTTTATAACAAAGCAAATAAGATGAATAAAATCAAATTTATCAGTAATGCTTTTTATAGGCAATATGTTACGGATGATGCTCGTAGATTATTGAACTATACTGAGGCATTCTATAAAACAAACACGGTTTATGGTGGTATAAAAGAATTGAAAATGACTAAAGGGCGCTATGCCATTAGAGAAGATTTTGATCCGAATTTTGTCTCGCTCATTGATGGGAATGCATTTGACACTATAGGTACAAGGTTCTTTTTGTTTCCTAAAACAATAGACTTGTTGCATTGGGATAAGTATAATGTTTACATTAGTTTAAACGTGTATTCCTCTCAATATTAATCTATATAAAACGATGAAAGATTTTTCGATATATTCAAATGTCAAAACAGATCGTGACTT
>JAFLBZ010000059.1 GCA_017303715.1 Rhodothermia bacterium
CCAGTTCAAGCTCGGTCAATTCAGGACAAACCCTAACCTATACCATCACCCTGACAAACGAGGGTACGGCCAGCGCCACAGGGGTGGTGGTGCGTGATGTCTTGCCAGCAGCAGTGACCTACGTCAGTTCAAGCGCCAGCCAAGGTTCATACAACAATGCCACGGGTCTTTGGACGGTGGGCACGGTGGCCGTGGGTGCAAGCCTTACCCTGACGATTACCGTGACAGTGAACTAAGAAAACCCCTTCCGCCGTTTTTTCTTCCGTACACCCCGCAGTCTCTTGGTTGCGGGGTGTTTTGTTGAGATAGAGAAGTTTATCTCAGGCATTGCCGCCCGTTGGAAATGTATTTCTATGAAGATGTCACCCCTACGGGGCTTTGCTTCGTCAGGGCTAAAGCCGGGAAGAGTGGCGTCTGACAAATCCATGCTTTACCGAGGGTTAATTTCAAGTTAGGGAGCAGGTGGAAGTGCTTTACATCCGCGAAGAGACGCCAAGCAATCACAAAAACCCAAGGCTCACAGATCATCACCGTAGAGACATAAATCAAAACATTAACGCCGTTCTTTAGGGCAGAGATGAAGCCCAATAACCAGTAACTCCATCTTTTAGGGAGGAAAAGTGAGCGCCTAATAAACAAATGGTTCCAAAATACGATATGGGTTCTTTAAAGAATTAGATTTGGCAGGATAAGAGGTGCTGAGCCGAGGGTTGGGTAACCAACCAACACAGACGAGATGGCAGCCATTACATTAAATATTCGTATGAGGGACTTATTGAAATTTTTATTTGTGAAAAATTATTGAACGTGTCATGTGTATTTTGGCATCAAATTTGCTTGAGTGGTTTGCATGTGCAAAGCTTAAATCTGAAATTTATATATGAAAAAAATTCTTCTTCGATACGGCATATTTTTAAGTGTATTGTTTTCTCAATAAGTCGCATTCGGCCAAATTACGGGAACTGTCTTTCGAGATTTTAACGGAAATGGCACCAAAGAAAGCGCTGAGCCACTCGTCGCTGGTGTCGAGGTAAAAGCCTACAACACCGCAGGTACGCAATGCGGTACAACACAAATTACCACGTCTGCTTCTGCACCCAACTACACGCTTTCGGGTTGTACAGGCGCAGTGCGTGTCGAGTTTACCATTCCCGAAACAGGATGCCAATTGGAAGATGGTACAGACTTCTCGGGGTTGAATGGGGGTGTTTACGGCTCTTCTGTCCAATTTTTAGCGAATGCAGCAGCTGCTTCCCGAACTGCCAATTTTGCGCTGCATTATCCGGGCGAATATGGAGGGGCGGCAGCCTTTGTGCCTGATATTTATTCAACAGCACAATTTTCAGGCAATCCATTGGTCGCAGGAACGACAGCTACACAAAACACCGTTTATAAATCTGCTTACACAGCAGCAGGCACAGTCGGAAGTACAACTTTAGCCAACAGGCAAGTGGGTTTAACGCCACTTGCTAAAAATGCACAGACGGGTTCAGTGTGGGGAATGGTTTATAGCAAGCAAGCACAACGCCTCTTTGTATCTGCCATGATAAAACGTCATGCTGGGATGGGTCCGTTAGGTCCTGGCGGTATATATATGATCAATCCTTCTACTCCAGATTTAGTCGGAAGTATTAACTTTGTGAGTCTTGATGCGCTTGGTTTTCCAACGCATGCAACGGGTACATACGGCGCAGGGAGTCCTTTAACAATTGGTTCTAATACAGATCGAGGTTTGCCCGCAAATGCGGTTGGTGTTCCTACAAGAGATCAATATGCCTACGATCAGGTTGGTAAAACATCTCTTGGAGACATAGAACTGAGCGAAGATGGGCGCTATTTATTTGTCGTCAATTTATATGATCGTAAGTTATACCGTATTGATCTTCAAAATGCAGCATCGCCAGTAACTCCAACGGCGGCACAAGTTACTTCATACAGCATTCCGAATCCATGTACGGCTACTAATGCAGGTGAGCCTCGTCCGTGGGCATTAAAAACACATCGCGGAAAAGTTTTGACGGGCGTTGTATGTAGCGGACAAACCGCTGCCAATGTAGAGGTAGGTACAAGTGCAACCATGTCTGCTAATGTTATGGAATTTGATCCTACCACATTAATTTATGCAGCCACGCCTTTATATACACAAAATCTTAGCTATCGAAATCCAATTGTTTTACAATATAATATCGCTGGATTAAGCGCTGCTTGGCAACCTTGGTTGGATACATGGTCAACGAATAGCTTTTTATTTGGAGCATGGGCGCCAGGACAGAGCGCAGTAGTTTCCACGCAACCTGTTGTAGCAGATATAGAATTTGATGCAGACGGAAATATGATTTTAGGTTTATTAGATCGTCATGGGCATCAAACAGGCTCGGCAAATTATGATTTAGCAGGAACTGGCTCCTATTCAAAGGCATTTGCAAATGGAGATAACCTGCACTTAACCAAGTCGGCGACTTGTACATACAGTAGTACTGCGATTGATTATTATGATGATTGCGTTAAATGGAGGAATAATGATACTGATCCTCCGTATGGGAATAATTGTGATCACAATGAGGTGTTTTTTGGTTCTTTAGCTTCACATAGATTTGGGGATAAAGACGAGTTAGTCACTTCTTCATTAAACCCTGTTCTTGATGTATCTAACGGATACATGATTGTAAATAATGATGATGGTAGCCATGTACGCGGAAATGAAATATGGCGTGATCCAAACTGGCCAAATTCTGCACAAACCGTTTTTGGAAAAGCAGCAGGTATTGGCGATATGGAAATGCTTGGGGTACAATCGCCCATTGAAATCGGTAACCGCGTTTGGCTCGACACCGACAATGATGGCGTGCAAGACGCTGGCGAAGCGGGCATATCGGGTGTAACGGTGGAATTGGTGAAAGCAGGTACGACGCTTGCTACCGCGACGACGGACGCAAATGGAAACTATTATTTCTCAAGTGCCACCGGAACAGATACGGCAAGCATTAAATACGGCCTTACCCAGTTGGAACCCAACATGGCCTATACAGTGCGTTTCCCCACCACAACCACAGTCGCTGGAACAACGTACAACCTGACCACAGCCGCTGCGGGTAGTAACCGCTTGATTGACTCGAATGCACCCGCTTCGGGGGATGTAACCGTGCTCGCAACCGATATTCCGGTTTCTGGTGCGAATAACCACAGTTTCGATGTTGGGTATAGACCGACTCCTGTTACAGTGCAGACTTGCCCGGGGCCATATGGTGGAAATGGGGCTATTGGTGATCCAGCTCAATGGGTGGTTATTGGCGACCCAGGAAATCCTGCCGATGGTCCTTCTTATTCTACAGTGGTTAATGGTAATACAATTGTTCATAATAATCCGAACCAAGTGGGTTATGGAAGTGTAAACTATACCTATTCCATTGCTGATGGGTTTGTTACCGTTAAAGACTATTTGCGATTTTTGAACGCTGTTGACCCCACGAATACCTTAAATTTTGAAGGTGATTTATTGAATCAAGGGTTGGTTCAATATAGCGGAGGCGTTTGGTCTGCTGGAGCTTTTTATTGCATTAGCTTGAGTCCAGCTGAAGTAGAAAAAGTAGCTGTAACAAGAATCAGTTTAAATCAGAAAGCTAGATATGCCAACTGGGTAGCCACAGGAAATGTCAATACAGGAGCATATACCTTTGCTTCAGCTGATGGGAATGCAAATATTACCGCAATAGATAATACTTTTACAGGGGTAAGATTATTGACAGAAAACGAATATTACAAAGCTGCCTTTTGGGATCAATCGAATAATACCTATAATCTATATGGTACAACGGGGCTTCAAGCAAATGGCACGCCAATAGTTTCTGGAATTGGAGCAGGTGGTATGCAGACAAATAACTCAGGAGTAGTTTACAATTTAAGCTCCCCTGATCCAAACATTTGTTGGCCCCAGGTTCAATCTGGGCAAGGAGGACGGAGTACCTATGGTGTTTCCAATATGGCAGGTGGATTTCATAATTCAATGATCCCCAATTCTCCAAGTTTTCCAATCACCAATGATGTACTTCGGCCAGATAATTTAGCATCAACGGAGGTGGGACAAAGGAGTAGTTATAGAAATAATTCAATAACTGCAAGTGGATTTTACCCAAGTCCAAGTTTTCAAATAGCAAGAACAGGTAATGCCTGTGATTGTGAGGTAGTAGTTGTAACAGCAGACCCTACGTCGTGTAATACAACGGATAATACTTATGGATTAAATGGGATAATAACATTCCCAACTGCTCCAACATCAGGCACACTTACTATTTCTGTTCCCGGTGGTACTCCCTTGGTTCTAAATCCTCCCTTTTTAAGCCCAATAGCTTATTCATTGACTGCATTACCAGCTGATGGTACAACCAAAACAGTAACTGCTACATTTAGTTCTTCAGCATTATGTGTTGGAACAAAAGATTATTTTGCTCCAACTTCATGCTCAAGTGGCGGAGCCGGACAGCCAGATCTGAAATTGCTCAAAACCGCCAGTTCAAGCTCGGTCAATTCAGGACAAACCCTAACCTATACCATCACCCTGACAAACGAGGGTACGGCCAGCGCCACAGGGGTGGTGATTCGCGATGTCTTGCCAGCAGCAGTGGCCTACGTCAGTTCAAGCGCCAGCCAAGGTTCATACAACAATGCCACGGGTCTTTGGACGGTGGGCACGGTGGCCGTGGGTGCAAGCCTTACCCTTACTCTTACCGTGACAGTGAACTAAAAACCCCTTCCGCCGTTTTTTTCTTCCGCACACCCCGTAGTCTCTTGGTTGCGGGGTGTTTTGTTGAGATAGAGAAGTTCATCTCAGGCATTGCCGCCCGTTGGAAATGGATTTCTATGAAGATGTCACCCCTACGGGGCTTTGCTTCGTCAGGGCTAAAGCAGGGAAGAGTGGCGTCTGACAAATCCATGCTTTACCGAGGGTTAATTTCAAGTTAGGGAGCAGGTGGAAGTGCTTTACATCCGCGAAGAGACGCCAAGCAATCACAAAAACCCATGGCTCACAGATCATCACCGTAGAGACATAAATCGAAACATTAACGCCGTTCTTTAGGGCAGAGGAGTGATTTAGGTTTTATACTTGGTTTTGTAGGAGTTCGTTTTGGTGCTGTCTTTCTTGGGTTCTGGTTTTGTGGTCTTGGGTGTCGGAATAGGTTTAGCACCCATCGTGCGGTCATTCGCCGAAAAGCGCCAATTGGTCGCCCTCTTGAGGAGGAATCCGGAAGAGATCTGTTCTGGTTTTTGGAAACTTGGGCATGTAGCCATTTTGCCTATGCGCGGCTCTGAAAATATGCCGGATGGTTTCCGCCCAGATGCCTTTCCCACGCATTCGATGTCCAAAACGCCCATCTCGGAGTTCCTTTCCATGCAAATCCTCCAAGCGATGGATAATTTTATCGGCACGGAGAGGTAATTCATCCGTCAGCCATTTTAGGAAAAGCGATCTTACAGTACGCGGTAAACGCACGATTTGATAACCAGCTACCAATGCCCCATGATCTCTTGCGGCCTTCAGAATGGCGGGTATTTCCTCGTGGGTGAGGCCGGGAATAACGGGAGCTACCATCACACCAACCGGAATACCAGCCAATGCCAATTTTTCGATGGCCTTTAAGCGTGCTGCGGGACGAGAGGTGCGAGGCTCCATCTTATGTACCAAATCATCGCGCAACGTAGTTATAGAAACCATGGCAACGGTCAAATGCTCCTTTGCTAACGATTGAAATAGATCGAGGTCGCGGGTAATTAAGGCATTTTTGGTGATTAGCCCGACAGGATTCCTGAACCTCAAAAAGACTTCTAAAAGCTTTCGGGTGATTTCAAACTGTCGCTCTATCGGCTGGTAACAATCTGTATTGCCAGATAGAGCAATTTGTTGTGGAATCCAACTTGGTTTCCGAAATGCCGTTTCCAAAAGTTGCGGGGCATCTGCTTTGTACAATATCTTGGTCTCAAAATCCAATCCAGCAGAAAACCCCAGAAACTCATGTGAAGGTCGTGCATAGCAATACACACAGCCATGTTCACAACCTCGGTATGGATTAATCCCAAAGGTAAATGGAATGTCGGGGCTATTATTTTTGGCAAGTATCGTTTTGGTGGTGTCTGGGAAGGTTTTTGTTTCGATCTGACGGAGATCGTCCGCTTCTAAAGCGGCCGGATCATATACAACCGCCTTGGCCTCAAATCGGTTTTGAGGGTTGTGAGTAGTTGCGCGTCCATTGCGCCTTGGCATTTCGTCGTGAATGATCATTGAGGATGTGTTTTACATGTATATTACATATTTGTAAATCAAAAATCAACCCTCGTTTGTATCTTTAAAAGATTACACCCGTACCGATACGTTACTTTTGGACTTAACGTCATTAACCGCTATTTGGAAGAACCATGTTTGATGCTCGGAAATTGTCTAAACCACCTCCTTTACCGATCAAAAAAAGGCGTTTTGTTTTCCTTAAGCGTCTTGTTTTTCTGATAGGACTTGCATTTGTGGCCATCATAGGCTCAACCATTTGGTTTACCCGAACCACCAGTAAACAACTGTACGAATCGGTGGCTTCCGTTCCACGCGCAGAGGCTGCTTTGGTATTGGGCACAAGTAACCGTACACGCAACGGCGGTGCAAATCTTTACTTCAAATACCGGATGGACGTTGCGGCGAAGTTGTATCTTAGCGGAAAGGTTCGGTTTTTAATCCTAAGTGGTGATCATCGTGAAGACGACTATAACGAGCCGAACATGATGCGTAAAGCGCTGCGCGAACGAGGTGTGCCGCATAGGGCCATGAAAGAAGATGGTGCCGGTCTTAGAACCCTAGATTCAGTGGTTCGTGCCCAAAAGGTGTTTGGCGTGCAAGAAATGGTGATCGTTTCCCAAAGACAGCATCTGTTTAGGGCGCTTTATATCGCAAAACATGAAAAAATAACGGCTTATGGACTGGTGGCGAGAACGCCGGGGGTAACAAAACCGACTTGGATCCGGCAAACTGCCCGCGAGGCATTGGCCAGAGTTCGCGTGCTTTTGGATCTGTATGTGTGGCACGAAAAGCCCGACCTGACCCATAAACCCACAAATTAACCCGCAAAAATCAATTAAACTATACAAATACAATGAGTATCCGTACCGAACGTGTAGCAAGACTGATCCAAAAAGAGGTGGCCGTTTTGTTGCAAACCCAATTTTTCGAGACTTCTCAGGCGCTTGCTACGGTTACGCAAGCCCGTGTAACCCCCGATTTGTCCATCGCCTATATTTATGTAAGCATTATGGGTGAAGCAACCGAGCGCAAGACAGCTTTTAAACGCCTCGAAAGCATTACGACCGAGATCCGTCATGCACTTGCTGGGCGGATTCGCCACCAGATTCGAGCCATTCCGGAATTACGCCTTTTGCTCGATGAAACCCAAGAACAGGCCATGAAGATGGAAAGTCTTTTTGCCGATCTGCGAAAGGAACGCCAAGAAAAAGGAGAAGTGGCAGTGGATGCCTCGCTCTACCCCCACCTAAAATCGGAATAAAACACCCTTTTTTGCATTAGCCCTGAGTTGTTATGCTCCATCCCTTGTTGATTCCCGTTGGATCGTCCTCGCATGAATTTACTGCGGGGATTTTTTTGGTGGACAAGCCTAAAGATTGGACTTCGTTTGATGTTGTCGCAAAAATGAGACGCATCCTCCGAATTAAAAAAATTGGCCATGCAGGAACACTTGACCCAATGGCCACAGGGCTATTGATCGTTTGTGTGGAGCGGGCAGCAACAAGCCAGATTGATACATTTATGGGGATGGAAAAAGAGTACACGGGAACTCTCCGTTTGGGGGAAACCACCGAAAGCTACGATGCCGAATCAGATATCATAAAACGGATTTCCGCAGATCACCTTTCTTTCGAGGAGGTGAAACGTGCAAGTTTGGAGTTTTGCGGTGAAATTCTACAAAAACCGCCAATGTATTCTGCTATAAAAATCGGTGGGGAGCGCTTGTATAAAAAAGCCCGTCGTGGGGAACAAGTAGAAGTGCCAGAACGAAGCGTAACCATTCACGAATTTGAAGTGTCGGAGAAAGACGGGAATGATGTTCATTTTCGCGTAAGGTGCAGTAAAGGCACATACATTCGTAGTTTGGCGCATGATCTGGGCCAAGTCTTGGGTGTTGGGGCACACCTGATTGCCCTCCGAAGAACCGCCATTGGGCCATTCAAGGTGATGGATGCGTGGGCGATGCCCCAACTTCTTACCTTGCAACGTCCGATTACATAAAACGGGAAAAATCCGGTTTCCGCTTTTCAAAAAAGGCCGTTACTGCCTCCTCGAAAGCTGGGCTTTTCAAGGCTTCCTCGAACGCATCTAATTCACTCTCGATGACGGCTTTTAGCATAAGTTTCCGTTTTTCTGAATGAATCAAGGCTTTTGTATCTCGGATGGCATTACCAGCAAGGCGGGTATATTGCGCACAAACTGATAAGGCGTGCTCATACACGGCATCCTGTTCGCAAAGGTGTGTGGCAAGCCCTATCTCGTATGCACGTTCGCCACTCATTGGCTCGCCAGACATCAATAAATGGCGTGCGCGGGTATGTCCTACAATTTCTGGAAGCAGCCATGACGACCCAAATTCCGGTAATAACCCTAATTGAGAAAAGGGCAAAGACAGGCGCGCATCTTTTGCCACAATAACCGCATCACAGTGCATCAAGACGGTGGTTCCAATTCCGACAGCAAGCCCACAAACGGCAGCAAGAAGTGGTTTTTGGGCATTTAAAACAGTATAGATAAACCGAACGGTAGCGGTTTCGCGTAACGGAGTCCCCGCTTGTGCAAAAAAGGCAAAGTCCATTAAATCATTGCCGGACGTAAAGTTTTCGTTCCCACGTAAGAGAATGGCGCGTACCTCTTGGCGTGTTTGTGCCGTCGCTATGGCCTCCGCCATTTGGGCGTACATGTCTTGCGTAAGGGCGTTTTTCCGATCGGGACGATGTATAGTGAGCGTCAAAACATGATTTTCAAGGGATTCTAGTACCATTTTATAGAAGGGTTTAGAGGATCATTTTGCCCAAAATAAGAAAAAAAAGTTTGCTTAACCGTGTTAAGTGCCTAAAATCTGGTGGGTGGAGAAAGCCAGAGCGATTTTTTTTCCATTTGGACTTAGAACAGTTGCTTGGAGGTGTATATACGACTTGCTTTCTGCCAATACCTCACCATGTACCTCGATATAGGCGTCTCTTGCGGTGACGGGTCTTAGGTAAGTAGTATTCAGTTGTGTTGTGACGCTGGTGGGGGCGAGTAAATAGCTGAGTGGGCCAAGTGTATTGTCTATCGCCGCCACAATAAATCCGCCTTGCATCAGGCCAATGGGGTTTTGGAATCGTGGATCATTTGGGAAACGACAGACCAAAAACCGGTTCTCGGAGAAAGAGATAAATTCACCGTTCATTTCCGTAAAACAGGGTGGCGGCAAGGTCATCGGGCGTTTACTTCTGAAGGTTTCCGCTTGAAGTTGCATGAGTTCGGATAAGGTTGGCATATCAGGGGTGTTTTGTGGCTGAGGAACTTAAATAGGGAAAATTCCCTTAGAATGCGTCAATAGAATGTGAAAAAAAAGTGAAGTATTGTAAATAACTATGAATATATATATATATATATTCATAGTCGTAAGTTTTGTGTTCATAAAAGTAAATCAAATATGTTAAAAAGAACAGTTAAACTTCTCATGCTATTCGCAACAATCAACTTTGTAGGGATAGGATGTTCATTACGTTCAGGTAGTGTAAATGAGTCGGATAAAAATAATATTTTACCTTATCATATTTCTAAACTTATCAAGAGTAATGAATATACGACGATCAACCAAAAGGGAATTGTTGTTTTTTCACTAAACAAAAGTGTACAAGAAAAAAGAGATTACATTGCTTATTTTGAAAAGGAATATGGTAAAAAGTATAATAAAAAGGTAGTGGTTATATTTCCAAATGAGAAAAAAGGGTTTGCAAAATTGGATATACCCTACGAATGGATCAAGACCACCTATACCAATCAGTTATTTTTGAAGGAACGGTTGGATCATTTAAGGGTTTGTACCACAAGTTGTGCGGACGGGATTGGAATTTTCAGGATTGATAACTTCTCTATTGAGGAAGGGTATAATCGGCTCTTAAACCCGAATGAATTGATTCAGAGACTTTCTTATTAAAATGCAATTAAACCAAATATAAAGATGAAAAATTTTTACCTCGCCATATGCTGTTCAATATTAGACTTGTTGCATTGGGATAAGTATAATGTTTACATTAGTTTAAACGTGTATTCCTCTCAATATTAATCTATATAAAACGATGAAAGATTTTTCGATATATTCAAATGTCAAAACAGATCGTGACTT
>JAFLBZ010000060.1 GCA_017303715.1 Rhodothermia bacterium
AAGTCACGATCTGTTTTGACATTTGAATATATCGAAAAATCTTTCATCGTTTTATATAGATTAATATTGAGAGGAATACACGTTTAAACTAATGTAAACATTATACTTATCCCAATGCAACAAGTCTATTGTGTATCCCGATGCTGAAAGAGTTTTTAGAAGAGGCACATCTTTATCTGCAAGTATCGGCCGTAGGATCCAAACGGGATACGTGATGTATTTTACAGTAGAGAAGGTTCAGAATAATTATGAGTATAAAGATAGGTTGAAGTTGTTTACAGGAAAGCAAAATTTTATCTTAGAAGATAATTTTATCCTATCTTTTGAGAAGCCCCTGATAAAATACAAAAAAGTCCATTTCACAACAGGATTTGGGGTTTTATACAAAATATGGCGTTTATCAGAAGTAGAATATATCCCTATTCCGGATACGAACCTATTAGATGTTGATATCTTAAATGAATCGTATAATGAATTAGGAGGAATAGGTACTTTGTCACTTGAAATAGGTAAGAAAGATTTCCTGATCGGAATTGAAGGTCAAGGATTTTGGTTGATTGGCTATGAAAAATTGGGTTATACACTTAAGCCTACACTAAAGGTTCGGTTTTGATTTATTAGACCTTGTTGCAATGTTACAAAGACAATATCTATTTTGATACTATTGAGCCAGCCTTTAACGTGTAAGCCTTTCACATGTGTTCTGGGTTAATCCAAGGGAAGCCTGTAAGTTGAGCGCAGACAAGCCAGTTGGTGGCCTTCTTTAGTACATTCAAAAAGAAGCAAGGTAGCCAAAGCTAAACCAGACCCGGTCTGAAGAAAAATCTCTTCGCCTATACTGCGGATGCCCGATGGGACGAGTCGTAAAGACATAAGATCGGGCGCCTCCATACCTCACGGTAAAGCAACCCCTTGCGAGACCACAAACAAGCGATACCACGCTTCTCGCGACATTTGTAACGTGTCGGCTTGGGCGGAGGCCCGAATGCGGGCTGGATTGAGTGTTCCGATAATGGGTAAGACCTGTGCCGGATGCCGCAGTAACCAAGCCAATGCAATGGCTTCTGGAGAGGTTTTGTGATGTTCGGCCAGTTCTTGGATAAGGGTCGCTGTCAATTTTTTAGCTGGCTCGGTATGGGCGTCCGCATCAAATAAACTTCCACCCGCAAGCGGTGCCCAAGCCTGAATTTGAATTTTATTTGCTTGACAATAGTCTAATGTTCCACTGGCCAAGCCCGACGTCCCATCATTGCGGTTAAACCAAACGCCTTCCGCAATCAAGTGTGCATGAGCAAGACTAAGTTGCACCTGATTGACGACTAAGGGTTGTTTAACATGGGTTTTTAGCAATTCAATCTGGCTTGAAGTGTGGTTACTAACGCCAAAATGACGCACTTTTCCAGCAGCGTGGAGTGCATCAAAAGCCCGCGCAACTTCTTCCGGCTCCATCAATGGATCGGGACGGTGGAGTAAGAACAAGTCTAAGTAATCCGTTTTTAGCCGACGTAAAACCTCTTCTGCCGAGTGGACAATGTGTTCGTAGCTAAAATCGTATCGCTGTGGGTCTGAAGCATTTGGTTGCCCAGCAAACCGAATGCCGCATTTGGATTGGATGACCAAACGTTCACGTAGGCCGGTGTTTTCCGCTAAAAACGCGCCAAAGACCAATTCAGATTTGCCCCGTGTATAGATATCGGCATGGTCAAAAAAGTTAATGCCGGCATCAAGTGCAGCATGGATGGCAGCAAAGGCGCGTTCTTTAACTTCGGGCGTGATGGGTGCATCGTCCCACGACCCACCGAGGTTCATACACCCAAAACCAATTCGGGAGACGACCAAGTCAGTTTGTGCAATGTGGTATGTTTTCATTGGGTTTTATTACTGGTCTTAAAATTTACTGCCGCGCATGAAAGGGTTAGCGCTTTAATTTGTTATGTTGATGTTTATCAAAAATATACAAGCATAACAAACCATGACTTTATCCAAAGGAAAGATAATTTAAAAAGATTCGATACCATAAAGCAACATCATCTTGAAAGAGAGGAGTTGTCTTTTTATTTCATCCGAACCCTAAAACGGACTGAAACTACATCGTTCTTGCTGTTTCCTGAAAATATCTGTTAACATAAAAGGCACTGCAAATCAACTTTGCAGCACCTTTTATACAGGAAAAAATGGTTCAGATTAATGTCCGCCTGCTGTCCGCCCTGTCACTGGCTTATTGTCATCAACCTTGAGGAAGGTACAGGCAACCGCACCCAAGAGCAAACAAATCCCCAATAATGCAAGTGCATTTCGTGGGTCGCCCATTAAGATGGTATCGTAGTAAGAACCAACCGTTAGCATATTAATGATTTGCGGGATACAGATAAAGGCATTCAATAAGCCCATATACACCCCGATTCGATGTGCGGGAACGGCGTTTGTCGCAATGATAAAGGGCATGGTAATAATGGCAGACCACGCCACGCCAACCATCGTCATACATCCCAGAACAAGGTTAATGTCTTGTGTAAGTTGCATAGACAAAAACCCTACACCTCCGATTGCTAAGAATACGGCATAGGTTAATTTTGTGCCCATAATTCGGACGATGGATGGAATCAGAATAGCCATAACAACGGTGGTAATGTTCATGACGGTAAGGGCAACGCCACCCCACTGCGAAGCGGCTTCAAAGCCCGGAGAGTCGGGTGTAGGCGCATTGAAGCAGTGTCTGGCAATAGAAAGCCCTAAATATTGCCACATGAGGGGCATTCCATACCAAGTGGCCAATTTCACCCACCAAAGTTTGCGGATAGCGTCTGGCATTTCGCGGACGGCATGGAGGATTTCCGTAAAGGCATTCAATACACCACCGCTTTGTGCCTGCATTTTCCGAAAGGCTTCTATGTCTTCAGGAGGGTATTCATCGGTCGTGAAGAACGTCCATAATACCGTTGAAAGCATGGCCACCACCCCAATAACAAAGGAATACTTTACGATGTCGGGTACGCCATGTCCGGCAGCAACGGTCGCAATCCCCAAATATCCCAAAATAAGTGGCATAAGTCCCGCCAGAATTTGTCCGGCAGCAATCATAAACGACTGAACGGAAAATCCGACCGTTCGTTGTGTTTCATTCAGTTTATCCCCCACCATTGCCCGATATGGCTCCATCGCCATGTTCATTGCGGCATCTAAAATCCAAAATAAACTTACGGCAATCCAGAGAACGGGCGAGTATGGCATGAGTAAGACCGCAATACTACCCACCAATGCCCCAATGAGGAAATAAGGGCGGCGCCGGCCAAAACGTGTCCAAGTTTTGTCACTCATTGCCCCAATAATGGGTTGTATGATCAAGCCGGTCATTGGGCCGGCAAGCCAAAGAATGGGTAAATTGGCCTCGTCAGCACCCAAATACCGGAAAATCGGACTCAAGTTGGCTTGTTGAAGCCCGAATCCATATTGGATGCCCAGAAATCCGAAACTCATGTTCCAGATTTGCCAGAAGGACAAGTTTGGTTTGTTTGCCATATTGATGTTCATAAAATTGGGGTGGTGATTTTTTGGGTAAACAGGAGGAATATAATTTGGCTTATGTGGCGCAGTGAACCAATTTGTGGCGTTGTGACCGCAAATTGGTTGCTCACATGTGTTGAGGGTAATTTATTCCTATATGGTGGGCTATTGCAAGCGTTTCCATTAGCGAAAACCGCTTCCGAGTAGAAAAAATTCATAATCGGTTGCAAGGGTCATTCGAGATCACCCAAATTGCTAGATGAAGTGCTTCTTAAACTTTTCTTCATGTTTTTAGCCGAATTAAGGTGGAACAGTATCATCTCCTCGGTGATGATAGTTGTATAAAGATTAGTCCATTTGAGGTAGGAGTGGCTTGTATTATAAGTGAATGTTTGAAGGGATAGATAATAAAATATAAGTTATCCACGCTGATTAAACTATGTCACTTATGTAGCGCTCTTTTTTTGGACAAACCTTCACCACCACGATTTATGATTGTCACAACAAGATCACAGCGATGGCTACTCAAGATCTCCTTATGTTGTTTGCTCTTGGGGATTGGAAGTGCCTACTTGGACAAAAGTATCGGCTTTTATGGCTACATCGCATTAGCTGGTTTTCTGATCTTGCCACTTTTGTATAGATTCTACAAAGATTCTACTCAAAAAAATGAGCGCCTATTCCATTTGTTTTCATTCGGAGCGATTACGGGTGTGATTTTGTTTTCATGTTTTATGATGTTTGGATGGGCACAACATTGGATTTGGAAACAAAAAGGGACAACCGTACACACTTCTAACTTCCGCACTTTGGTTCCCAGAACAGAGGTCTTCGTTCCCAGAACAGCGCAGGAGAGACCGCCTGCTGCTGTTAAAGAGCCTGTTATAACCTACGTTTCTCCTCCCAATGAGGCGCAACATGGCGTGGTTAAGCCAAAAAAAAACAGGGCAAAAAGGTCTGTAAAAAAGGCTAAAGGCGAACAAAACGTTGGCGACCATAAGAAGGGACAACGCCAAATCTTTTCACCGACCAGAAGTGTGAGACCTGTTCCTACCCCCGATTTTATTTTGAAATCTGAATATACACAACAAAAATAAGATCTTATGCGAAGAAATGTTGTTAAACTTCCCTTGCTCTTTGTCCTTGGAAGTTTGTTAAGTGGTTGCTCTTTTGGACGTATTAATGGATTTATCCAAAAAATGGCAGACCAGCTTGGCCGCCAGAAGGCGGAAGTAACGGCCTTGCAGCGCGAAACAGAGGTTGCCTGTGGGATAGGGCAGATGGATGAAGAAACGTGCGAAAGTTTTCAGCGGGCATTAGCCTCAATGAATGCGCAAACCGAGTATTGGACACGAGAAATCGTTATGTTGTCTCAAAAGAATGCGCCACTTCGTGCGCCTTTCTTGTCCAAACCTGCCGCAGAGATGGTATTGGTTTATTCTGAAAAACACGCGCGTTATACCCAACTCATTGCTGCAATGACAAGCCTCCTCCGTGATGAATCCAAAATGCGTCCGTTTGAGACTGCGGCCTACTTTCCGCCCGGAAAATACGAAGTGCCCGAGGACAAAGTAGAAACCCTACGCCAAGCCCTTAATCCAACCTTGGAGGGGATCATGAGGTTTAAAAATGAATACCCCTATTTCCCATGTACGGGCAAGGTGGAGGTGAATGGTTATGCAGACCGAACCGGGATTCGCGAAGGAAGCGAACTTTATGAGGAACTAAAAACTGCGCTCAAAATGGATGCCCCAACCAGATCTGACCTCAACCGTCAGCTCTCCCACTGGCGGGCAGAAGGCATTGGAGGGCTGTTCAAAAGTATGCCAAATGCAAAAGAAGTTGTGGTAAAAGCTGTTGGAAAAGGTGAACAAGACCCGCCCGGCGCCAATAAATTATCAACTGCGAATGCCTTGCGGGACGACGATCCACGACGTCGGATTGTTGTGGTGTACTGGGGGTGTCCGGCTGATAAAATCGAATAGAACCCACAAAATTATCGTATTAGATACGGGTCGGAAATCTTTCTTGCCCGTTTTTTTGCGTGCTTTTCAATGCTATCCAAGACGAAAGGGTGTATTCTACTTTTTTACAGGAAATGAAATGAATAAACCAATACTCGTTTTTAAAGTGGGAACTTCAGCACTTACCCGTTCAGATGGCCGGATTAATGAAGCGCTGATTCGCGATTTTGCACGTCAGTTGGCTGTTCTAAAGCAGCGGTATCATATTGTAATGGTCTCATCTGGTGCGGTAGGTTCGGGAAAGAAATACTTGCGTCGGTATTCAGGACAGATGGCCGAGCGCAAAGCGGCTGCAGCAGTCGGAAACCCGTTACTGATCTCCATGTACTTTGAGGCTTTCCGGCCATATGACATCCCGATTGCACAAAGTCTTTGTGAACGGCGGCATTTTTCGGACCGGAAGCAGTTTCTGCAACTCAAACAAACCTACGAAGAACTTTGGGAAAATGGGATTATCCCCATTGCCAATGAAAACGATGTAGTAAGCGACTATGAGTTGAAGTTTTCGGATAACGACGAGTTGGCCACGTTAATCGCCGTTGGTTTTGGTGCACAGGTGTTGCTTATTGGGACGTCGGTTTCGGGGGTTTTGGATGAACGTGGGGAGGTGGTTAAGGAAATTACGCATTTTAGCGATGACGTTTTAGGCTTGGCGCATAATGAAACATCTTCAGGTGGTTTAGGAGGGATGATTTCGAAGTTAACCTTTGCACGTTTGGCCACTGGATTGGGCGTAAAGACCATTATTTTTCAGGCAAATATGGAAAATAGCCTGCTCTTGGCCGAGGAGCAGCAAGTGGGAACAGTTTGTCCGGCGAGAGCAACCACCACCAATGCCCGACGAAAATGGCTTGCAAGCGGTTGTATCTTGGGCGGACGTATTAAGGTGGATAAAGGGGCACAAGCGGCACTCATGGAGCGGAAAAGCCTTTTGGCGGTCGGGATCGAAAAAATTATGCAACCCTTCCAGCGTGGTGAACTCATCGAAATAGTGGGGCAAACCGGAAAGACGCCATTTGCCGTTGGGCGGGCAAAAGTCTCCGCCGAGGAATTGGTGTGGGCTAAAAATGTGGAAGTCGCGCACGCAGACGAAATTATCTTGTTGTAAAGATGATATTCTGAAACAATAAGTCAAGCTAAAACAACTACATAAATGGAAATCGTAAAAACAATAATTCCGTTATTGGTATCTGCGAAAAAGGCATCTATTGCCCTTCAACGGGCGAGTGACCAAACGAGGCAAGCGATTTTGCATACCCTTGCAGAAAAACTCTTGGCGGGGATTCCCGCAATTCTGGCGGCCAATGCCTTGGATTTGTCCAGAATGGATGATGCCGATCCCAAAAAAGACCGTTTGATGCTGACCGAAGCACGAATCCGTGATTTGTCGAAATCATGTGTAGAGGTGGCCAAACTCATAGACCCAACCGGACAAATCATTTCGGACAGGGTGATGGAAAATGGGTTACACATCCAAAAAGTTGCGGTTCCGCTTGGTGTTATTGGGGTGATTTACGAGTCGCGCCCAAACGTGACGATTGATGTGGCGGCGCTTTGCCTGCGTTCTGGAAACGCTGTGGTGCTGCGGGGCGGTACGGATGCCCTGTACTCCAACCAAGCTTTAGTGGCCTTGATCCATGAAGTTCTTGAAGCACATCATTTGCCCATCGAATTGGTCACTTTGTTGCCGCCCGACCGCGCCTTGGTGCAGGAATTACTCACCGCCACCGATTACGTGGACATGTTGATTCCTCGTGGTTCCAAACAACTCATTGATTTTGTGCGTGATCATGCGCGTGTACCCAGTATCGAAACGGGGGCAGGCGTGTGCCATACCTACGTAACGGCTACGGCCAATCTCGAAAAAGCCGCTGCCATTGTAGTGAATGCTAAGGTTACGCGGCCTTCGGTTTGCAACTCGTTGGATACCATTCTTGTGGATGAAGCCGCTGCTTCTCGCTTCCTG
The DNA here is from genome assembly GCA_017303715.1 of Rhodothermia bacterium. Taxonomy (GTDB): domain Bacteria; phylum Bacteroidota; class Rhodothermia; order Rhodothermales; family UBA2364; genus UBA2364. The sequence goes on from JAFLBZ010000060.1 coordinate 7,495, forward strand.
CCAATGATTATTGGGGGGATGCTACCCTATCAAGTACGCATGTTTGCAGATAAAACGGCCTATAATATCTTAAAAGATGCGGGTTATCCTTTCATAGAACATGCTACAGAGGAAGACTTTGGACGAGAATACCTGAGTTACCAATGTTCGGTAAAAGTGGTGGATGGGATGGAGGAGGCTTTAGCACATATTGCTACTTATTCTTCCAAACACTCCGAAGCCATTGTTTCGGAAGACCCAGCCTCTTGTGCCCGCTTTTTGAACGAGGTGGATGCAGCTGCCGTGTTCATGAATACTTCTACGCGGTTCTCGGATGGTGGGGTGTTTGGACTTGGGGCTGAAATCGGAATTTCGACTCAAAAACTACATGCGCGTGGCCCTTTTGCACTCGAAAAATTGGTCACGGAAAAATGGGTGGTACGTGGTGATGGACAAATTCGCTAAATGCTAATAAAACCAGTCTTCAATTCAATGATTTGCAAAGAAAAAATTCAGATTATGATGGTTAAGTGCCTTCTTTTTTTGGCTTCTGGGCTTATGCCTGTGTTTGCACAAGTACCCGATACTCGTTTATGGGAAATCGCTTCTGCACCCTCAACCGAACGGCTAACCAAAGATATTCGGACATTAGCCGGATTTGGAACAAGAAATACCTTCTCGGATACAGTTTCAAATGTACGTGGAATTGGGGCTGCGCGACGATGGATTTTTCAGCAGTTTAAAGATATTTCTGCGAAGTGTGGTCAATGTCTGGATGTTTATTATCAAAAAGGCTTGATTAAGGCTGGCTCTGGTGATCGTGCAAAAACCGATGTCTGGGTCGTGAATGTGGTTGCCATCCAACGTGGAAAGGCCGATCCCAATCGTCTTGTCATGATGGCAGGCGATATTGATTCCCGAAATTCCGATCCCACGGATCCGGTTGGTGATGCACCCGGTGCGAATGACAATGCTTCAGGTATGGCTGGTGTGATAGAGGCGGCGCGTGTGCTTTCGCAATATTCGTTTCCGTCTTCCATTGCTTATGTCGGCTTATCGGGTGAAGAACAGGGGTTGTGGGGTGGAAGATTCCTTGCCGAGGACATACGATCGAAGGGTTGGGATCTTGCGGCGGTGTTGAACAACGACATGATTGGCAATACCACCGGAATTGATGGCATTAAGGACAATCGTACCTTCAGGATTTTTTCGGAAGCTACGGAGCCGAATAATGATGAGCGTACCCGTAATTTCCGGCGATTTTATGGCTGGGAATCGGAAGGCATTTCTCGACAACTTGCTCGGTATGTACATCGCATCACCAACTTGATTATGCCGGACATGCACCCTATGCTGGTGTATCGCTTAGACCGATTTGGACGCGGCGGGCATCATCGGCCCTTTAACGATTTGGGGTATGCTGGAATCCGAATTATGGAGGCGCACGAAAACTATAACCGTCAACACCAGAACTTGAGAACCGAAAATGGAATCGTTTATGGCGATGTCTTGGAGGGTGTGGATTTTGATTATGCGGCCAAGTTAACGGCGGTCAATGCCATCACTTTGGCGGCTTTGGCTTGGGCGCCACCCGCACCGCAAGAGGTGAAAATAGGCGGAGCCGTTACCGCAAACACAACCCTATCATGGCGTATTCCAGAAAGTACCAATTTGGCGGGATTTAAGATTTATTGGCGAGACACCACTGCGCCACAATGGCAATTTAGCCGATATGTTGGCCTTATGGATAAATTCACCTTAACCAACATCGTGATTGATAATTATTATTTTGGGGTTGCTTCGGTCGGTAATAACGGATACGAAAGTCCTGTTGCATTGGGTGCATTTCAAAAGTTCCTCTAATGCTCTGCCAAAAGTTTAGTAACACACGTCCAATTGTTAGATTGCCAAGCACATCTGAGGTTCAAAATATGATTGACCCCCTGTTCGCTCCATCGTTGGCCACTGCGTTTGCAACGGGTCTGAACCAACGTTCGGTTTGCGGCTTCCATTGCCCCATTACCGATACACAGACCTCGTTTTAAATACGATGGATAATTCATCCTATCGG
>JAFLBZ010000061.1 GCA_017303715.1 Rhodothermia bacterium
GACGGTGAACGGCTGCGTCTGCGTATCCAGACCGATTTCCCGGAAGTGCCGCTTGATAGCTTCCCATGCACCTCGGGCGGTGATGGCCATTTTCTTGTGGTCGTAACCGACCGACATCCAAAGTGCGAAAAGGAGCGTAGCTCTGACATCAAAAGGTTTTCCTATGGAGATGGCAGGGCTACCGCCCCTGTTATTACCCTTGTAGCACGTTTTTCTAAGAAGATGTCGGGGCTACCGCCCCTGTTGTTTTACATTCAAAGGGCGAAAAGGAGCGTAGCTCTGGCATCATCGTAGATTCGGGTACATCTAATGCAAGAAAGAGGAGCGTAGCTCTGACATCATCGTAGATTCGGGTACATCTAATGCAAGAAAGAGGAGCGTAGCTCTGACATCAAACAAAAATAACCTAATTCAAAATGCCAAACACATACACCCAATTATACATTCAATTTGTTTTTTCGGTCAAAGGGCGACAAAACCTCATTCAAGAATCCTTTCGAGACGAATTAGAAAAAGTAATATGTGGCATTATTAACCGGCATCATTGCAAACCATATGCTATTTATTGCAATCCCGATCATACGCACATTTTAGTTGGAATGCACCCCACTATTGCACCTTCAAAATTGATGGAGCAAGCAAAATCGGGGTCGTCAAAATGGCTCAATCAGCAAAAACACATCTTAGGACAGTTTTCATGGCAAGACGGTTATGGCGCATTCACCTATTCCAGATCACAAATTGATCAAGTCATGAAATACATTATGAGTCAGCCAGAACACCATAAAAAGCAATCTTTCAAAGAAGAATATCTGTTGCTCTTAGAAAAATTTGAAGTCCCATTCGAGGAGCGATACCTTTTTGAATGGTATGAAGAATAGGCAATACGGTGGCTTTAGCAAATCTGGAACCAAATACGAACACACCACACACACTCGGCGAAAGATGCGCCAAGCGGATTTTCTTTTGTATCAAGGTATATGGTCAGAGCATGAATGGCAGCAACATATGTTTCCTCTATTGGGATTTACCACGCATGCACATACTTTTGCGCTACGGAAATCCTTATTTTGCGAGGGTGAACATACCTCATAAAGAGCAGCATCGTGTTCTTCGCGGCGGTAGCTACTTCAATCATGCGATCCTTTGCCGCGCCACGCGCCGGAATCGCCTTTCGCCTGACTATCAGAACGTCGTTATTGGGTTTCGGCTTCTCTTTGCAGCTCATAACGCCGGAGTGCGACCATGACCAGATGTATGTTCTGCCTCTTAGGAGGTATGATGCTTTCAGGCGATACTCGGTTTCCCATACATGATGATCGCCTGTTTTGTTCATTCGCTATTGTTCATTCGCTATGCCAGTACCCAACGTTATCACGGTCATCACAGAACAATTCAACATCAGCCTAAAGCCCTTGGGTGCATGGGGACGTATTCCGGCGGCGGAGCACGTTATCCGGCATCACAATGCCTTGACGTATGCAATAGATGACCAAAATGGGGTGGTGGCGCTCAACTTGCGGGGTGCAGGCATAGATCAGGAAAAAATAGCCAAGTTATTGGCATTAGAAGAGCTGGAAAACATAGAAGCCATCAACCTAAGCGAGAATACATTTACAGAGGTTGTCTTTCCGGCCACATGGTTGCACTTGCGGCAAGTCGTTATCAGTCCGCACAAAACCCTGCAAAAGGTGGAATTTGCGGGCGATGTCTCCAAATTAACCCATGTTTTGTTGGAAGGATGTCCATCCTTAGGTACACCGCCGCAAGAAGTGGTTGCTGGTGGCCGCAAGGAGTTATTCGCCTACTTCAAACGCCTTGCCGATGAACGGAAGATAGACCTATCACCTTATATCAATACAAGCATTAAGCTGATCTTGGCAGGGAATAGTGGGGTGGGTAAAACCAGTTTGCGTGCGTATCTAAGAGACCCTGCTGCCCCATGTCCTGATGAACCCAGTACCCATTGGTTAGAGATCGAAGAAGTTCCCTATACGTTGAATCAAGAAACCATTACGCTACGGGTTTTTGATTTTGGTGGGCAAGAATACTACCACGATACCCATCATTTGTTTTTTACCAACCAGACGGCTTATGTCTTGTTATGGGATCAACAAAGCGAGGAACTGAAAAAACGTGAGGTAAAACAACGCCGACAGGGGCAAAGTGCATCCGAAAAAGTGGAAATCTGGCAGTACCCCTTGGCGTATTGGTTGGATGCCATTCGTTTCCATGTTGCACCTTCTGCAATGACTGAAGAGGTGATACCCTCCGCCAAACAGGAAGAGGACACCGCCACCGCCGAACCGTCAAAAGAGAAGCCCAATGATCTGGGTAAAACCAAGGTTTTGGTGACACAGAATAAAATAGATACAGACGGTGTACAACATGTAGATGCCGTTCAGCTCCGCCAAGAATACCCGTTTATTTGGGATTTTGTCTCGGTATCGCTTCGAGACAAGCGACGGATGGCGCACTTTGGGGAGGCATTTCAGGAGATGTTGAGGGAAACCGATATGCTAGATTCAGCATGGCCGGGAACCTATAAAATGGTTCTTGATGCCGTACAAAGAGAGACGAAAGATGAGCAAGGGGCGTACCAAAAGAACCTAACGGATTTTAAAGACTTTTGTAATGAAACGCTTCAAAACGATTCAGAATTGAAGGGTAAAGTTATTACCGATTTGCTTTTTGATGACGAAAAAATACGGGTACTTGCCAGCGTTTTGACCCGTTTAGGGCATCTCTTGTATTATCCGGATGTGCCAGCATTAAAAGACAAGGTGTTTTTTCATTCCGTAACCCCAAAAATTTATGCCTTGTTGGAAGGCGTATTGGGGAAAGATGGGGTTTTAAGAGAAGCCGAAATCCTTAACCGCTTGAAAAAAAAACAATGGGATGCTGCCTGTACGGATTTACTCAATCTGATGATACATTTTAAGATCGTTTTTAAGCATCCGCGCTTACGAAATAGCTATGTTGCGCCGCTTTATCTGCCGGAAGAACCTACACAGGGCGTAAAGTTGCTGCTGAACTATTTGCCTAAATCGCGCCAACACATCCGCTACACGGGGTTTATCCATAAAAAAGTGGTCTTGGATTTTTACCAGACGTTTGGTCCCCAAGTCTTGCAAGAGCCACAAGACGAAGACTTGCTTTATCTGTGGCGGAATGGTTTGGTGATCCAAAGCAAGGGAGCACAGCAACCAAAGGAAACGGTTTTGGTGCAGTTCGAGATGGGAAAAGGTCATGATGAAGCGCCCGCCTACGTCACCGTAACCCCGCTAAATACCGAGTCTGGCAATTTGGAAAAGGAAATTCGGGAAATGTTTAAGACAATCAATCGTGGTTGGCATACCGAAGAGATGGTCTCGGCAAACGGAGAAGACTTTGTACCGCTGGCTAAAGTGCGTGAAGCCGTAAAAGACAAACGGTTGTATTTCGAGTACGGGAATAAACTTCATGCGATGGCAGGTTATCGCGATTTCTTGAGCGAGGAAGAACGCAAAAAAATGCCCCAAAAGAAGTTGTTTATCTCGTATGCTTCCAAAGATTCCGCCTTTATGAAGCGGCTTGTTACCCACCTCATCCCGTTGCAGAAGTCCGGTGTAATCAAGGTTTGGTATGATCGGTTGATGGAGGCCGGAGACGATTGGAATGAGGCAATCCGATATGAATTAGACCAAGCAGATGTGGTGCTGTTTCTGGTAAGCCCAGACTTCTTGGCCAGTAATTATATCATGGATGTAGAGCTTCCAGAAGCGGTCAAGCGGGCTGATCAAAAGCAAATCCGTCTGTTCCCATTTCTCGTCAGACCTTGTCTTTGGTCTAAGAATGAAGCGCTTACTAAATATATGCTGCCCCTAAAAACATTGCCCAATAGCGTGGAGAAAGCGCAAATCTTGATTGGCGATCCCCAAAACGACGAGGCTTGGGTGCAAATCATTGCCGCTTTAGAAAACTTGTTAGACCAATAGCCCACTTCCTGAACGATAAAGTTGCAAATGGTTTTTGGGAAGTGGTATTATGTGGCCTTTGTTCACCAATAAGCCAATTTATGAAACGCCTTGTTTTGTTGCTGTTGGGCATTGTGGGATGTACCGCACCCAAATACAGCCAAGAACCCATTCTCACCCAACAACACAAGGGTGGAACAGCCCGCTTTCAGGCCATTTCGGTGGTGAATGAACAAGTGGTTTGGGTCTCTGGCACCGATGGGCAGTATGCAAAAACCACAGATGGCGGTATCTCTTGGCAAAATGGGCAGGTTAAGGGTGCGGAAAACCTGCAATTTCGGGATGTTCACGCCGCAAGTGCCGAGGTCGCCTATCTGATGAGTGCCGGAGAAGGAGATTCTTCCCGCATTTATAAAACAACCGATGGCGGGAAAAATTGGAGGTTGCAATTTAGCAATCCAGAAAAAGAAGGGTTTTATGATGCCATTGCCTTTTGGGATGCCGAGCGTGGCGTGGCCTTCTCGGATAATGTCAAGGGCGTTTTTCCGATTATCCGCACCGAAGATGGCGGGAAAAATTGGGTGCGTGTCCCTGCTGCAAACATTCCTGCCGCTCTAACCGGCGAAGGGGGATTTGCGGCAAGCGGTACGTGTCTCATCACCGGTGAAAATGGCCGTGCGTGGATTGGTACGGGCGCATCGTCACAAAAAGCGCGGGTATTACAGAGTTTGGATTATGGCAAAACATGGACAGTTTCGGATACACCCGTTATTGCTAATTCGCCAACGTCTGGGATAAATGCACTGGTTTTTAATAACGCTCAAAAGGGTTTTGCTTTCGGTGGCGATTTTCAGTTGGAGAACCCACCCGAAAATAGGGTGGCTGCCACAATAGACGGCGGGAAAACGTGGACGCTCCGTCCAAATCCTTCGCTCAAAGGAAGCATCTTTGGTGCAGCAAAACTTCCAAAAAGCGAAACCTTTGTTATTGTTGGGCCTAAAGGTGCGCAGTACTCAACCAATAGCGGGTTGAGTTGGAAAGACCTGAGTACGCAGGATTTTTGGAGCGTAGGATGCGGCACCAAAGCCTGTTGGATGGTGGGGCCAGAGCGTAGCATTGTCCGTATAGCTTGGTGAGTTATTGCCGTACCCGATCAAAGTAGGCGAGTAGTCCTAACTTGATGAGTTTTTCTTGCGCTGGTAAAGGAATTTTGGGAATAGCTTGTGTGGGCAGCCATATATCGCCGCCTTCTTGGTTGGCTTTGTATAACCCAAGTGCCGCCAATACATGATAGCTTCCTGTGACGATAAGTTCTTGTTTTTGTTCTTTTTCCAAGTGTCGTTTGGGAGGGGTGTTCGTTTCTTGTAAGCCAATCATGAACAACATTCCTTCCATACTCATGCTTTTGCCAAACGTCTCTTGGAGCCATATCTCTAAGCCAGACCAGCGGACTTCAATTTCATGATCTGGTGTTTGTAATAAAGTTGTTAACGGTTCCGATGTCATAAATAAAGTTGTTGAGCAATCTCACTTACCTTTACAAGGTAGCTTAAGCGCATGAAGAAAGGGCATACGCGCAACCGAGATTGGAAGGGTATGCACCTGTTTATAAGGCAACGTCGTCCAAACGCTTCGCCATCATGGCTTTTCCGTACAAATCAAGAAGTTGGTCGGAGTTGGCCTTTCGGATGGCTTCATGCCATACATCGGGCAAAGGGCCAAATTTAGCCATCAACGCCTCTATCAAATGCTGACCCATTT
>JAFLBZ010000062.1 GCA_017303715.1 Rhodothermia bacterium
GACTGCTGAAATGATACTGGAAATTTGTGCAGGATTATGCAATTTAAAGCTCAAAAATTCAAAACATGAATTTTGCACCCAAACTTAATTCCTTCTAAACTCAATAAAAACAAGCGCAACAAGTCTAAGGAAAACAGTGGAACCTCGATGGCCGCTCCCGTTACCTCCGGCGTTGCGGCTGTCCTCCGTTCTTATTTCCCAAAACTCACAGCGGAGCAAGTCAAACAACTGATTATGGACGCCACCATCAAGAATAAAAAGATGGTCATTAAGCCCGGAACCGAAGACGAAATGGTAATGCTCTCTGACCTTTCGATCTCCGGCGGGTACGTAAATGCCTTCGAAGCGGTAAAAAAAGCCCTCGCAATGGAACAAAAAACCAATCCGAATCAAAAAACAGCCCCTAAGACAAAAAACAAACCCATTCCAAAACCAAAAAAACCGCGAGGCTAATCTGCTTTTTATGCAGATCACAACAAAATGCGTTCAAAAAAGCGGCTCTGGATCTCCGAGGCCGCTTTTTTGCATCTTACATGCGCAAAGTTACAGAATTTTCCTCCAAATAGGTTTATTCCTAAACCATACCTTTATGAAACCACCTGAAAGACGTATTTTAGTTGTTCATGAAACAAAAACTTAGTTAACAACTTATACTAAGCATCCTTTTACGTCTCAAGTCCTTTTCACCATTACCTAAACAAACACATGATGACCAAAAAGTTTTTGGGGTACTTCACCCTATTACTGTTAATGGTGGGCATATCAAGCGTTTATGCACAAAAGCCCAAAACCAAAACCGGAGATAAACAACAAATTCAGGTTCCAACCGATAAAATCCCTTTAGACCCAAACATTCGCACAGGAAAACTACCCAATGGCCTGACGTACTACATCCGTAAAAACAGCAAGCCAGAGAAACGTGTGGAACTACGCCTTGCCTTAAATGCAGGCTCCATCTTAGAGACCGATGACCAACAAGGGCTTGCACACCTCTTGGAACACATGGCTTTCAATGGAACAAAAAAGTATAAAAAACAAGATTTAGTAAACTTCTTAGAGTCTATTGGGGTAAATTTTGGCGCCGACCTTAATGCCTATACGAGCTTCGATGAAACGGTGTATATGCTCAAAGTGCCGACCGATAAGCCCGGCTTGTTAGACAAAGGGGTGGATGTGCTGCGGGAATGGGCTGGAAACATCACCTTAGACCCAGATGAGGTGGACAAGGAGCGGGGCGTCGTCGTTGAAGAGTGGCGACTCGGGCTGGGTGCACAAGAAAGAATCCGAGACAAACAATTCCCCGTTCTCCTTAAAAACTCCCAGTATGCACACCGCCTCCCCATCGGCAAGCCGGAAATCATCCAAAACTTTAAGCATGACCAGCTAAAACAATTCTACAAAGACTGGTATCGCCCAGACCTTATGGCCGTTGTGGTGGTGGGGGACGTAGAACCCGCAAAAATGGAACAAGACATCCGTCGCCTCTTCGGAACCCTTAAGAACCCAACCAAAAAAATACCGCGTAAGTATTATGACGTACCCGGCCATCCAGAAACCTTGGTCTCCATCGTGAGTGATCCAGAAGCCGAATTTCGTCGGATTGGGGTAATCTATAAGCACCCCGCACAAAACCCAAACTCCCGTATCGCATATCGGGAAGGTCTAGTTGCCAGTCTTTGGAGTGGGATGCTCAGTACACGCTTGCAAGAAATTGCGACCAAGCCAAACCCACCTTTTGCCTTCGCCGGCGGGGGATATGGGTCTTTTGTACGTACCAAAGACGCCTTCTCGCTTAGCGCCATCGTCCCTGAAGGCAAAATGAGCAATGCCTTAGACGTATTATTAACCGAGGCCGAGCGGATCCGTCGTCATGGGTTCTTGGCCAGTGAGTTCGAACGCCAAAAAGCCAGTTTGCTACGGAGTTACGAAAACAACTTTAATGAAAAGGACAAAACGGAATCGGATGCCTTTGCAGATGAATACGTACGTAACTTTTTGGAAAGCGAACCCGCACCGGGGATTTCTTGGGAGTATGACTTTGTAAAACAAGCACTTCCCAACATTAAATTAGAAGAAGTCAACCAATTTGCCGTCCGCTTTATGACCGAGCAAAACCGCGTTTTGACCGTCACCGGAAAAGAAGACGAAAACAACCCACTACCAAACGAAAACGAACTCTTGGCCGTACTCAATAGTATCAAGGACAAAAACATTAAGCCCTATGTGGACACGGCTGCAACCTCCGAACTTTTGCCACAACTCCCCACAAGCGGTACGATTACCAAAACTGATACCGATACCGCGACCGGTGTTACCCGCCTCACCCTCTCGAATGGAGCAAAAGTGACCCTGAAACCAACGAACTTTAAAAATGATGAAGTGCTGTTTTCCGGAACCAGTCCGGGAGGTTCGTCATTGGTTTCGGATGCTGATTATACCTCCGTTCAACTTGGTAGCCAAGTAATGGCAATGGCGGGTGTGGGTAATTTCAGTATGATCGAATTGCAGAAAAAACTCTCCGGAAAAGTCGCACAGGTAGGCGCATTTATAGGCGATGACAGCGAAGGATTATCCGGCAAGGCATCACCAAAAGACCTTGAAACCCTTTTCCAACTGATCCATCTGCGGTTTACCCAACCCCGTTTGGACGATGCCTCATTGAACATGTTCAAGAGTCAATTCCAGATGATTAAAGGGTTTTTCTCGTCGCCAGAATACGTCTTCCAAGACACCATGATGGTGACGATGGCCCGCTACCACCCGCGCGTCCGCCCCTTTTCGTCGTACAAAGTCGAGGAGTTGAACCCAGAACGTGCCTTGAGCGTTTATCGGGAGCGATTTGGAAATGCAGGCGATTTTTCGTTCTACTTTGTCGGAAACTTTGAGACCGAAAAAATTAAACCACTTATTGCGCAATACTTGGCCAGTTTGCCAACCACCAATGCCACCGAAAAAGCAAAAGACCTCGGCATTCGCCCACCAACAGGCGTTATCGAAAAGAAAGTCCTCAAAGGGAAAGAACCCAAAAGCAGCAGCGAAATTCAATTCACTGGCCCATTCGAGTGGAACCGCCAAAACCGTGTAAAGCTAAGTGCTTTGGGCAAAGTGCTTGAAATTCGCCTTCGCGAAGAGCTACGAGAAGCCCTCAGTGGCTCCTATTATGCAAATGCATCGGGACGTGCAGAAAAGGAACCCACACCGCTTTATACCTTTAGCGTCAACTATGCCAGTGACCCAGAACGCGCCGATGAACTCTATGCCGCCATGTGGCGCGTCATCGAAGAAATCCAAACCAAGGGCACAACAGAGGAAGTCCTCACCAAAGTGAGAGAGGGCTATAGCCGTGACCTCGAAACAAACCTGAAGGAAAACCGATTCTGGATGACCCAGTTGATGCAAAAGGACGAATTAAAGGAGGAAATTTCCCAGATACCAGTTGGTGCAAAAGATTTGTACCAAGCACTTACGTCCGAGGACATCCAAAACGCTGCACGACTATACCTTAAAAAAGACAACGTGGTACGGTTTGTCCTGCTCCCCGAAAAGCAATAATGCTGGCCTCGCCAACCAAAACAATAAGCCCCGATCCAAAAGATTGGGGTTTTTATTTACGCCCAATCGCGATAATAGCCCAAAATGGTTTGCTTTACACTACTTGTTCAACGGGGTGAAATATGAAGGAAAATATTCCCTTGAACACGGTATTGTTTAACGTATTTTAGGATAATCCGTTAATGGTCATTCATGTTGAACAGGCCAATCAATCCTAATTACTATCTGAAAAATGGTGATTTGCACCATGTAGAATCCTCTAACGAGAAGAATAACAGCCTTAATGTTACTGCTCAATTCTTAAACCGAAGATAAGACCATGCCCAAATACATTAAGACACTTTCAAAATGGATTGCCATAATTGCGTTATCATATGTATTTATTTTAAGCATTATGAATTCAGTTTTTTCAGAAGAAAATACAGAAAATGAATCAGGAAGACTTGGTTCAATATACCACAAAGCAAGTTTATCGCCAGGCCTGAAAAACATTCCAAACAAGACAGACTCTCTAACGTTTGTTTATAAAGAATCCCCAAAAAAATTATTTACAATCTCTATTAACGATCTACCTGATTTGCATAACCTTACACAATACTATAAAAAAGATAAATTCTCTATCTCTATTGATAACTTTGGCAATTTTAGTTTCACCCTTTTTACACCCTATATTTTGCTTTTTATTATTGCCGCTTCTCATCTTAATCTTAAAAAAAGAATTAAAAAAGAACAAGAAATACGATTAATTTTACTGCATGAGTTAGAAGACCGCTTTCGGATGAGGGGGAGTAATTTACATGATGTCGTCATCAATCCACTAAAAGGACTTGCGAAAGATTTACCCAAGAAAATAATAAAAAAATTGGAGTCAGAAATTCCAGAAGACGAATCCGCAGATTTAGTTCCAAAATTACATGCTATTCTTAGGGACTCTTCGAATCAGATTTCGACTATGGCCAATAAAGCACATGATATATATAGGGATATTTCCCCTCCAGTACATTTAATTGGTCTAAAAAACACCATCGAATCATATATCGAAGAAGTTAAAATTCAACACCCTAACGTTCATTTTATAATTGATATTAGACTTGTTGCATTGGGATAAGTATAATGTTTACATTAGTTTAAACGTGTATTCCTCTCAATATTAATCTATATAAAACGATGAAAGATTTTTCGATATATTCAAATGTCAAAACAGATCGTGACTT